>JABIQF010000106.1 GCA_018668095.1 Cellvibrionales bacterium | reverse complement strand
GGTCAGATTTGAATAGAGAAAACATAAGATCGCTCAATTAATAAATAGATGTCTATTAGTTATACTCGAACAAAATAAAATGGATCACGCCACCTTTATCGTGAGAACAAGCACTTAGCATTATTTTGCTCTATAGATTTATCAATAGCTAGCCCTAAGGATAGTTTACCCGTCGCATCTTGCCCTAACTCCCACACCAGAATGCCACCTACTCGACCCAAAGCTAAATCGACTTTAGCTTGCACCGTCGGAATACCATTCCAATATGTTTCACCATTATCATCACGCTGAGCATTCTGAGGATCAGCTTTAACTAAATCAGCATAGCTCTGAGGATTGGGTCGCGAGTAAAAGGGAATACCCAAATTAACTTTAGCGCGGGGTAACTTACGCTTATCCCAATAGGCCAAACTCTCTTTAGCAAAAGCCATATCAGAATGATGTGTTCTGCCAGAATCATAGGCCATGACATTCACAAAATCTGCTTTGGATAAAGCATCAATAGAAAAATAGCGAGCATGCTGCCCAAGTGCCGGCACAGCAATACTAAAAAACTTGTCATGCTTTTTTAATGCTGTAGCTAATTGACTAACTAACAAAGTAAAATTTTTGCCCGACTCAATACCGCTAGGAAACTCCCAATCAAGGTCAACACCGTCAATATCATGAAGCTGCAATAGCGCAATCACAGAAGTTACAAATTGCGTCCTTGTAGCTAAAGAGGCCGCCAAGGTTTCAAAAGCTGAATCATCACCGTCATTCCATCCACCCACTAACACCCCTACTTTCGCACCAATAGCATTAGCACGCCGTTTGAAAAGTAAAAAGTTTTCGGTAATAGGTAAAGGCTCTAATGTGCCATCAGGGTGAGGCAACACAAAGGCATAAATTGCATGCGTTAAGTGATTCGGTAATTGCTGAGGGACTTGACGATAATGTGGCAAGTAACCAACAAACCGGTTACTGCCACAATCATCAGCATAGTTAAAACGCAAACTGCCAGCACAAACGCTTTCAGTGAGAAGCACTGAAGTCAGTACCGTGATAATAATATGAAGACGCTTAAATGGCACCGTCTTAAATTACCATCGCATTTTAGCTTTACGAGATTCATCGAACATACAAAACAGCGCATTCATTTCTAACAAGATGCCGTAGAACAATCGATAAATCGGTACAAAAACGATAATGTGTAATGGCTGCCTACAGCTGACGGCTGAGAAGGCTGCCGCTGACATATCAGCCATTAACAATACGAAGTACCACATATAAGCCGAGCTGATACCATCGGAAGCTGCCAACATGATGACAAGAATCACAACACTCAGGACATCAATAATAGGCCAAACAATCGCTTCGACAACAAACCACATCAACCATGTACCAAGGTTAGGTTTTTTATCTGACTCATGTGTCCAAAGATTCCATGCAGCACCACAAGCCTGTAAATTACCACGGACCCAACGATAACGCTGACTCAGCAAAGCGACGGGAGTTGATGGACACTGCGTATAACAAAGCGCAGAAGGCTCAAAAACAATACCATGACCTGCGCCCAGCATAGCCATCGATAACTTAGCATCTTCCGCAAAAGTATCTGATTCCCAAGGGCCTGCAATATCTGAAGGCTTAGGTGGAGGCCCAGGGACCAACTTAGACATTTCTTCTACAGCGATAAGTGCTTCTTTCTTAAATAAAGTAATAGGACCAGGTGCCACGAGTACCGAAGCAAAAAAGCTTTGGAACAGACGACCCGTACCATTCATTAACGTGTATTCAAGCGACTGCAAATAACTCATTAAATTATTGGTATTACGAATAGCAACCTGACCAGCGCAACCACCCAAATCGGTATCAGCAATACGAACAAGCAAACGCTCGATTGCACCATCGGCTAATTCACTATCGGCATCCATGCTAAGAATGTAATCACCTTTTGCATGCTGAAAACCTAAGTTCAAAGCACTGGCTTTACCGCCATTAGGCTTATGAATTATTTTAAGCTCGTCAGAAGATTGCAGTTCGCGTTTAAGACGCTGCATAGTGGCAAGCGTGTCATCCGTCGAGCCATCATCAATAACGATAACTTCTTTGTTCTGATAACTGGTACCCAGCGCAGATAAAATCGTTGCTTCAATATTATCCGCTTCATTAAAAGCAGGCAGCAAAATAGTCACCAAGGTATCTTGCAAACTGTCTAATTTTTTCAAATTAGGCTGCTTAGACGCCTCTAAAAAAGCGAACAATAACAACACGACATAGCGCGTTAAAAACAATACCGAGAAAAAGAAAAAGAAAAATGCAAAACAAATAATTTGCCAACGCTCAAGAGAATAAGAAGCATCTAACTCAAACATTGCAGCCATCAAAAAATATATTTGCGCGGCACCCACTGCAGCTGTCGATAGATATCCAAGAAACAAAAATAACACTTTTTTCGACTGCTGCTTAGCAATGTATTCCTTGCTATCTGTTCCGGTATAACCGGCTACATAGCTCATGGCTGCTTTCTCTTTGCTACACGGCGAGGCAATGTATCATCGCCACCATAATTAGTTTCACTATTACGAACACTACTGTTAGAGATATCATCAGGACCAAAGCCTTCGTAGTAAATCTCATCATTCGCATTATTATATTCATTTGGCGTATTATCATCAGGTGATGGCGTGCGATTAATAGCCTTGCTCAATTTCTGAATACCAAACAACATCAACATACCTAGGAATAAATAAATACTCGCAATAACACCAGGGCTCTGCCCTGTTGCACCGCCATCAGAGAAACTGAATGCATTCATCAAGCCACTGAAGTCGAGCGGTCGGTTAACAAAGCGTGCACGCATATCAATAGCACCGTTATCCACTAAGTCTTTGAGGATATACCCTGGTGGCTCAATAGTAATCGCCACTTCATGCAACTTATTAGATAATGGCTTAACAGAAGAAATACGGCCTCGCACTTCGATGTCACGCTTTTCTAGCATGTTATTCGTTACGAAAACATTTTCAGTACTCTCTAGCTGGTTAAGCTCATTCGATGTTACCTGAACTGACACGTAAACAGTATCAGGGCGATAAACTACCGCTAAAGGCGTACCTTCACGTTTAATGTTATTAGGTGAGGTATCTCGGTAACCGACAATACCATCCCAAGGTGCACGTACTTCAATGCTTGGCTGATCTTCATAGCCAGCAATGGTTCTTTCAACTTCTTGAAGCTCAACTTTTAGTTGATTCACTTGCGAATCAAGACGCTTAGCAGCGGCAACTTCTTCACCAGCAACCGCTTTTTCTACGGGCGCTAACTGCTCAATAATCGTTGCTCTTTCACGCTCAATATCTTGCAACCAACCTTCAGTAATCTTTGAGTAAGAGCTATTAGTGGCTCCCTCCTCCGTCGAATCATTATCAAACTGTGAAGCCGAACTCTCTAAAAATCGCTGCTGTGACTTCAGCTCTTCGAGCTTACTAATTGCCACACGATTAGCTTCACGCTTACGACTCAATTCTAACTTGGAAACTAAGCCTTCAAGAGCAATACGATCAGCAAAATCTAGCTCTTGCTGTGTTAGGTTAACAGCTGCATTTTGTTGATTAATACGATGGCTTAAAGCCTCTAAATCTCTTAGAACTCGCTGCTCTGCAGTCGCGTTATCGTTTTCAAAGCGCTCGCCTGAACGCTTCGACATTTCTTGCTGCTGCATTAACTGGCGTTCTTTTTCATTCAACTCATTCATACGACGTTGCAATGATTGCAGCAAGGCAATAGTTGGAGCGTCAATAATGGGCGCTTTTAGCTCTTCAAAGCTTATTTTTTCACGAAGCAGATCACGTTGAAGCATGGCATCTGCACGCTCTTTGGGATCAGGCTTACGATGAAAACTCACCAAGATATCATCTTTAACAATATCTTTACTGCTGCTTGGGAATTCAGCCGCAAAACCTTTTACAGCACGAACCGAAAATAAATCTTCGCCTTGTAGCAAGCCCACATGCTCAGCCTTAGTGTAAGGTAACCAAGCGCGAATCATAAAAAACAGACTGATAAACAAAACAGTCATTAAAAAGAATCTGGCTAATACTAATGAGATTGGCTTACCACCCTTATCAGTCGGTGAAGCACTATTTCGATTTATCCAAACAGTGAATGCATTAGTAAACGCAAATGCTGAAATACCGACTAGCCCACCTACCATTAAGTAGATGAGCGTTAAATTACTTTCCATGATACAACTCCAAAATTATCTTTAATTATTTATTTCGTTTTTATAATTATAATAAGCGATTCAATTGGCTATTATTTGCCGGCAATCTAAGTACATTTTCTTTAGTCGCGCTTGGGCGCCATACAGCTTCAGAACCAACACAATAAGCATTAACCTGTCTTAAATAATCTTCTGTTAATTGACCAACAGACGCTTTTAAGTGAATTAGATTTCGAATGTAGTTGTGTCTCGCTTCTGAAAAATTATATTCAGCGGCATACAAGCGTTGCTGAGCTTGTAATAAATCAACGATTCCACGATTACCTGCTTCGTAGCCTGCAGATACTGCACGCAAGGCTGTAGAGGCACTTTCAATAGCCACACGACCAGCATCAACACGACCAACGTCAGAATTCAATGAGCGTAGTTTATTTCGTGTTTTACTATCTATTTCCAATTCAATTTTTCGTAATTCTGCTTGTGCAACAGCTATTTCAGCTTTGGCTTTTTTGATCATCGGTGAGCGTTTTCCACCATCATACAAATTCCAATTTAAAGCAAGACCGATAGACGTTTCTGTATAACCAGAACCTAGCGCAGGATCAGCAGCGCCATCTTGGTTAAGATGCTGTAGTATCGCATTGACTGTAGGCAAACGTTTAGAGTGGACTGCTTTATAACGCTGCTCAATGCTAACTAAATTCTGTCTTGCTTCTTCTATTGCAGGGTTATGAGCAAAGGCTCTCTCTATCCATAACTCTTCATTAGCAGGCTGGGGTGATAGCATTGGTAGATCAACGCTAATATCATCAATACGCTGATAAGAAAAAGACGTTAATGTACGTAAATCCTCAAACGCATTTTCTTTTGCGCTTTCAGCTTGGATGCGTCGAATGACTGTTGCATCATGTATTGACTGAGCTTCTAACACATCAGTTAGAGCAATAATTCCGGCATCAAAACGCTTTTGAACTTCAACTAACTGCTGTCTAACTGATGCTTCTTCACCTTCAACCGCCCTAAGAAGATTTTTCGCATGCAAAACTTTTAAATAGGCTTCTACCGTTCTAACAATAAGTTCTTGTCGGTCAGTAGCCTTCGCTGATTCAGCCATTTTAAATGCTGTTTTACTTCTTTTGTATTCGTGCCATTTTGGTAAATCAACGATTGGTTGAACTAAAGATACCTGCCAATTAGTTTCAGAAAACTCATCATCTAGAGTAATTCCATTAGCCGTAGCCTGATTATCATAATCTCGAGATGTCTGGTTCATTCGAGCCGATGCATTAACGTTAGGACGTAGGCTTCCCTTAGTAATTTTTTTATCAGAAACAGCAATATCCCATTCCGCTAATGACTTAGCGAAGCTTGGATCGTGTTTAAGTGCATCGCGGTATACATCGAGTAATGTTTCAGCCGAACCGATTTGGGCCATACAAAGCAGTAAGGTGGTGACAAGAAATTTTGAAACAGATAACGATTTTGAAAAATACGAAGACATAATGATCCTTGATTTGATTATTTTGTGGTAATTTTGCGTCCCATCACAGACATGCAGCATAATAAATGATCAAGTGATCAAAAATCAAGCAGTTATGGGCTTTTTGATTAAACTAACGATAATTAACAGGTTTAACTTATGAATATTGGAATCAAAGTTAAAGAATACACCATTAGATATGTATCTGAAAATATTTAAAGCTAAAAATTTACGTTAGGTAACTTAACCGCCCTGAACTTCATGGCAAAGCTAATAATTAACACTAGGCACTTGACTACTCTGAGAATAGAAAAAACCTAATCTTATCAGGGACATTATGTCAGGCAGATATTACAAAGTGATGACATCGCTTACAAAATTCATTGCGAGCAAGTAAACATTACCCACTCTAATCCAAACCCAGCACAAAGGAAGCCTCAGTCAAACAGCATTTGACTGAGGATGAAGGTCCACTTTGATCGTGATTTTAGAGCTGTTAGCGAAAGATTTGAGATTTTGAACTAAAAAGGCCAGATAATCGGCACTAATAAGACTGTTGTAATGCCAACCAAAATCGTTAGAGGAACACCCATTTTTAAGAAATCGACAAACCGATACTCACCAGGGCCATAAACCATTAAATTCGTCTGATAGCCTATTGGCGTTGAAAAGCTCGCTGAAGCAGCAATCATTAGCGTAACTGCCATTGGTATCATATCAACATCAAGCTCAATACTAATGGCCGCCGCTACAGGAAACAATAATACAGCCGCAGCTACATTCGATATTATGGCTGAAAATCCTGCCACCAGAACAAACAACATGATGAGAGCGGTATGCGGCGACTGCCCCACGGCACCAACAAAATACTGAGCAATAGACAATGTCACGCCTGTCTTCTCCAATGCTGCTCCTAAAGCAATAGATGCACCAATAACGATCAACACCTGCCAATCAATACTCCGCCTCGCTTCCTCAGCTTGTGTGCAACGAAACAATATCATCGCTCCAGCGGCTAACATTGAGGCTTCAAGC
>JABIQF010000068.1 GCA_018668095.1 Cellvibrionales bacterium | reverse complement strand
TCTCTCTTTTAAGTGCAGCGCCAGAAAAAACCTTAGTGATTGGTATCAATGGCTGCCAAGGCTCGGGCAAGTCAACACTGGCAAACTATTTACGCACCACCTTGGTGCTTGCGCACAATATCGAGTCAATTTGTGTATCACTCGATGATTTTTATCTAACGAAGAATGATCGCCTGGCACTGGCTGAAAGCAAACATCCCCTTCTTTCTACACGCGGCGTACCGGGCACTCACGATACCGCATTGGCTATTCAACAGCTCATGGCTTTAAAAGAACAAAGCACAGGTACAGTTGAGTTACCCGTTTTCGATAAAAGCCATGACGACCGAGATATAGCAAACCCCCAAGTCATTGAGCAGCCAGTTAAAGTGATTATTCTTGAAGGCTGGTGCCTTGGCGCTGAACCACAAACAGCCGCGCAACTTGAAACAGCTATTAATACATTAGAAAGCCACCAAGATGCTAACGGCGAATGGCGTGAGTTCGTCAACCAAGCGCTCGCTCAAGATTATGCCGAGTTATTTTCTTTAGTCGATTGCTGGCTAATGTTAAAGGCACCCTCTTTTAATTGCGTTTACCAATGGCGTGTGGAACAAGAACAAAAAATGGCGAAGCAACTGGGCGTTGATTTTTTTAGCGACGATAGAAAATCACATCCCGGCATCATGAGCACGACAGAGCTTCAGCATTTTATTGATCACTACCAGCGCATTACCGAACACGGCTTTACTACTCTGCCTAAAAAAATGCACCATTTATATGAGCTGGATACACAGCGAAAAATAATAAGTCATAGCCAACCCGTAGCCATGACAAACACCTCAACTCGAGGAATAAAATGAACAGCCCCCTACTCTTTACCGATCTTGATGGATCATTACTGGATCATGATACCTACTCGCATAAAGCCGCCAGCCCAACATTGGCGATATTAAAATCGTTGGCTGTGCCCGTGATTCCAACCACCAGTAAAACTTTAGCCGAGCTCTTACCTATTCGTGCTGCGCTGAATAATACCGACCCGTTTATTGTTGAAAACGGCGCGGCTATTTATATTCCTGTGGGTTATTTCGAACAGCAACCCGATAAAACCACGCTGTGCATAAAAGAGGGACTGGAATTTTGGGAATACAGCCAAGCACCTACACGCGCGCATTGGCAGCAATTATTAAGCAAAGTAAGCGAACAATTTGGTGATCAATTTTCTGGAAAATATATTAACTTTCAAAATCTCGGTACCCAAGGCATTGCCGATTTAACGGGCTTGCCATTAACGCAAGCCGCTCTCGCTAACCAACGTGGTTTTAGTGAGCCTATACATTGGTTGGGTAATGATGCTGAGAAAAAACAATTTATAGCCGCATTAGAAAGTATAGGCGCATTAGAAAGTATAGGCGCACATATTGTTGAAGGCGGACGCTTCTTGCATTTAATAGATGCCCATGCCTGTAAAGGCGCAGCCATGCAAAGACTCACGAGCAGCTTTAAAGCGAATGGCAAACATAATAACTATATTTGCATTGCCGCCGGTGATAGCCATAACGATATTTCTATGCTGGAAGCTGCAGATATTGCCGCAGTTATTCGATCACCCGTTCATTCTTCCCCTATTTTAAAGCGCGAAGAGAATAATTACATAAGTGAACACTTTGGCCCAGATGGTTGGAATGAAGTGATTGCCAAAATCTTAAAAACTGAATTTTAAAGCTGCATTTAATAATTAATAACCAATAACCAATAAAGAGACATTTAAAAAACTGAGTAAAAAAACACTCATCAACATAACAATTATAACCAGGACATAAACATGGCTGACTTTTATCAAAACGGGATCATCACCACGCTGCATAATTTATCTAACCGCTCTGTCGATGATTTAGAATCAGAGTTAGCGACCTTTCGCGAAGAGCGACCCATGGCCGTTATATTACCATCGCTTTTTTCAGAGCTTGAAGGTCCTGCATTAAGCGCCATCATCGAAGAGTTAAAAGGTGCGTCGTATCTCGATGAAATTATTATTGGCCTAGATCGCGCAACCGAAGAACAATTTCGCTATGCATTAAAATTCTTTTCTAAGCTGCCACAAAAGTTTCGTGTGCTATGGAATGATGGCCCAGCGATGCAAGCCATCCATAAAAAGCTAGAGGCCCGCGGCTTAGCGCCAAGGCAAGCAGGTAAAGGTCGTAATGTTTGGTACTGCATGGGTTATGTATTAGCCGCCACCAAAGCCGAAGCCGTTGCCTTACATGATTGCGATATCACCACTTATAAACGTGACATGCTAGCTCGTTTAATTTATCCCGTTGCTAACCCAAAGTTCAATTATGAATTTTGTAAAGGTTTCTATGCGCGAGTCGCTAACGGACAATTTAATGGGCGAGTAAGCCGCTTATTAGTAAGTCCTCTTTTAAATGCCTTAAAGAAAATTTGTGGTGAGCGAGAGTATTTGCAATATATGGATAGCTTCCGGTATTCGCTAGCCGGTGAGTTTTCTTTTCGCCGCGATGTACTCAATGACATTCGCATTCCTAGTGACTGGGGATTAGAAATTGGCGTACTATCTGAAATGCATAGAAACTATTCACTGAACCGACTATGCCAAGTTGATATTGCTGATACCTATGATCATAAGCATCAAGATCTATCGTCTAATGATGATCAAGGTGGCCTATCAAAAATGTCTATCGATATATCAAAAGCTTTATTTAGAAAACTCGCGACTCAAGGCGTAACGTTTAACGCTGAATCATTCCGCACATTAAAAGCCACCTACTTCCGTATGGCCCTCGACTTTGTAGATGCCTACCATAACGATGCAGCAATGAATAACTTATCCTTTGATATTCATAAAGAAGAGCAAGCTGTAGAAATGTTTGCAGAAAACATTATGAAAGCCGGTGAAGCGTATCTTGATAGACCCATGGAAACACCTTTTATTCCTTGCTGGAACCGTGTACGCAGCGCCTTCCCTGATATTTTTACAGAAATATCTGAAGCCGTAGAAAGCGATCGTATTAAATATAGCTAAGCATTTTTAATCATTTTTTTACTTGAATAAAGACACCATTATGAATAACGATTTAAATCAGCGCGTATATAACCATTTAGAAGTTATTTACGAAAATGTTTACGATACGGCTAACGACGCTACGCATGACACTATTTATGAAGCACGTAAAGTTGATATTGATATTACAGCTGTAGCGGCACAAGCGCTTGAGGCGATGCGTTTATCGCCTCAAGCTCCTGCGCCCAAATCGCATCAAAACCAATGGACAGAACGCGACATCATATTAATTAGCTATGGTGATAGCGTTATCGCACCTGAACAAAAACCACTAGAAACACTGAAGCACTTTATAGACAATTACACTGACGGCACCATTAACAGCTTGCACATTTTACCATTCTTCCCTTTTAGTTCGGATGATGGCTTTTCTGTTATTGATTTTATGCAGGTAAACCCTAGCCTTGGTGATTGGCAAGACATTACCACCATCGCTTCTGAATACCGATTAATGGCCGATTTAGTGATTAATCATTGCTCGCAAGAAAGCCTTTGGTTTAAAAACTTTATTGCCGATGAATCTCCAGGCAAAAAATATTTTTACACCGAAGACCCTTCACAAGACACATCTCATGTCGTACGTCCAAGAACCAATCCTTTATTACGTGCAGTAGAAACAAAGCATGGTTTAGAGCATGTTTGGTGTACCTTTAGTCATGATCAAGTGGATTTAGATTTTCGTAATCCACAAGTGCTTCTTGAGTTTATTAAAATCGTTAGGTACTACTTAGACAAAGGCGTACGTATTTTTCGTCTTGATGCCGTTGCTTTTGTCTGGAAAAAATCGGGCACCAGCTGTATCAACTTAAATGAAACACATGAAATTGTTCGTCTGCTAAGACTCTTAATAGAGCATGCCGAAAGCGATGCCATTATTATTACTGAGACCAACATACCGAACCGAGAAAATTTAGAATACTTTGGCAACGCCAACGAAGCTCATTGTATTTATAACTTCTCACTGCCGCCGCTGTTAGTGCATACGCTTATTTCAGGCAATAGCTACTATTTAAAACAGTGGATGATGAGTATGCCGCCAGCACAAAACGGCACTACGTATTTTAATTTTATTGCCTCGCATGATGGCATTGGCTTACGCCCTACCGAAGGGCTTTTATCTGAACGTGAAATCGATAATTTGTCAGCGATTATGGAAAACTTCGGCGGCAGAATTTCTTATCGCGAATTACCCGGTGGTAAAACCAAACCCTATGAAATTAACATTTCATTATTTGATGCCCTACAAGGCACACATGCCGGTCCCGACAAATACAATATCGAACGTTTTATTTGCGCCCATGCCATTATGCTGGCTCTCGAAGGCATTCCTGGTATTTATATCCATAGCTTAATGGGTACGCGTAACGACTATGATAAATGCGATGCGACGGGTCACAACCGCTCCATCAACCGTCACCAATGGGACTACCCGCAGTTACAAGAAAAGCTAGCCGATCCTGATCATCAACACGCTATTGTTTTTGATGAAATAAAAAGCTTATTGGCCATTCGTATTGAGCAAGCAGCCTTCCATCCCAATGCCACGCAATTCACCTTGCATTTAGGTGACACCATTTTTGGCTTTTGGCGCCAAAGTCATGACCGCCAACAAAGCATCTTCTGCATCGCTAATATCGATAAATCGCCCTGCAGCTTGCCGCTGTCTAGCGTGAATCTTATTGGCACCGATGATTGGGTCGATTTAATCAGTGGCACGCGATTCACCGATTATAACGACACCATTGAGCTAGCTCCCTACCAAACCGTGTGGATCACCAATCGTCCTAGCAAGTAAGCCTATCGATTCGCGTTTGCAGCTTATAAAAAGCCCCTACGATCATTGATTAATCACTGATACAGCGCTAGATACAAAGGCGCTGTTCAGGGTATGCTTATGGGCTGAAATGCTGCACGGCAGCATAATAAATTAAAGGCAAAAGACCCCGATAATGGACCCGCAAGTAATCGATCAAAACGCATACGACCCACAGGCTATCGAATCTGAAGCGCAAAGCTATTGGCAGCAACAATCGAGCTTTCTCGCGACCGAAGATCCTAACCGTGAGAAATTCTACTGCTTAGCCATGTTCCCCTATCCCAGCGGCAAGCTGCATATGGGCCACGTACGCAATTACACCATTACCGATGTTATCGCCCGCTACCAGCGCATGCTCGGCAAAAATGTCTTACACCCCATGGGTTGGGATGCTTTTGGCTTACCCGCCGAAAATGCTGCGATTCAAAACAATAGCGCACCGGCTAAATGGACTTACCAAAACATTGCTTATATGAAGCAGCAGCTTCAATCATTAGGCTTTAGCTTTGATTGGTCACGCGAATTCGCCACCTGCCAGCCCGACTACTACCGCTGGGAACAATGGTTTTTTACCCGCCTCTATGAAAAAGGCATGGTCTATAAAAAAATGGCCACGGTAAATTGGGATCCTGTCGACTGCACCGTACTTGCCAATGAACAAGTGATTGATGGCCGCGGCTGGCGTTCAGGTGCATTAGTCGAACGCAAAGAAATCCCGCAATGGTTTATTCGCATTACCGACTATGCCGAAGAATTATTAGAAAGCTTGGACGAACTCACCGAGTGGCCCGAACAAGTTAAAACCATGCAAAAAAACTGGATTGGTAAAAGCCGTGGTGCCGACATCCTTTTTGATTTATCAGCGCCCATCGCTGGTCATGAACAGCTGCCGGTTTACACCACCCGCCCCGATACCTTAATGGGTGTTACCTATGTCAGCCTAGCGGCCGAACATCCTATATCGCTACACCTTGCCGAAACGAACGATACCTTGGCCGCCTTTATTGCCGAATGCAAAGCCCAATCGGTTGCCGAAGCCGATATGGCGACCATGGAAAAGAAAGGCATTGATACTGGCCTAAGCGTTATTCATCCGCTAACGGGCACCGCAATACCCGTATGGATTGCCAACTATGTATTAATGGATTACGGCTCAGGTGCTGTAATGGCCGTACCCGCGCATGATGAGCGCGACTTCGCCTTTGCCAATCTTTATAAGCTACCGATTCAACAAGTAATAGCCTCTAACCGTGCTGACGACGAAGCGTTTAATAACACGCAGTGGCAAGAATGGTATGCCCGCAAAAATGACACACTAACGATTAACTCTAGCGAATTTGACGGACTCAATTTTGGCAGTGCTTTTAATGCCATTACTGAAAAATTAACTGCGCTAGACAAAGGCAACAGTAAAACCAATTACCGACTGCGCGACTGGGGCGTTTCACGCCAGCGCTATTGGGG
>JABIQF010000255.1 GCA_018668095.1 Cellvibrionales bacterium | reverse complement strand
TCTCTTGCCCATCTGGCGGAAGTAACGGCTGCCTTGTCATGTTTTTATTGCCCTCCACTAAAAACTTGCAGGCAGGCTGACACTAAGCCCTCTGACAACGGTTTTGCTTGGGGCTGCACTTTATCTATGACCCAATTTCTATTTCCCATAAACTTGAACACTGTTGAGCAGGCTAAAACCCTTAGTCATTGATCCATTTATTTTAAGTATTGCTTCGATCACTCGGCGCGCTTGCTAAGACGGCTTCTCAATATTCAGTTAGCTAGCTCCTCAGTATTCAGTTAGATAGCTGTACCGCTCTTTTTATCCCTAATTCTCCATTACCTTTTTATGACCTCTTTATTTTTATGACCTACCTATTGCCTACCTACTGCTTCTTTTTTTTAAATAGACAATGTTATGACGAGAAATATTCATTGATTCGCTGCATCGATTATTCAGGTAAACTGTGCGCATAAGGCTATAGCCACAACTTACAATTCACCTATAAAAAAACCTTTAACCGATTGATTTTATGACAGTTTTAGATAGACGCTTTAGCATTGCCCCGATGATGGATTGGTCAGACCGCCACTGCCGCTACTTTTGGCGCTTACTCACGCAGCAGTCACTTCTGTACACGGAGATGATTACTACCGGCGCGCTTATTCATGGCGATATTGAACGCCATCTGCAATTTGACCCCAGCGAACATCCTATTGCTGTGCAACTGGGCGGTAATAACCCGGCCGATTTAGCCCACTGCGCCAAACTCTGTGAAGAGCGCGGCTATGATGAAGTGAACCTCAATGTCGGCTGCCCTAGCGATAGAGTGAAATCAGGATTCTTTGGCGCTTGCCTTATGAACCAGCCACAAACGGTGGCCGATGGTATTAAAGCGATGCGCGATGCCGTGGATATTCCAGTCACGATTAAATGCCGTATTGGTGTGGATGATAACGATAGCTACGAGGCGCTGTGTGAGTTTGTGGATGTGAATGCGCAGGCTGGCTGTGAGGTGTTTATTATCCATGCGCGCAAAGCGTGGCTGTCGGGTCTTAGCCCTAAACAAAACCGTGAAGTGCCGCCATTAGATTACCCGCGAGTGTTTAAACTTAAGCAAGACTTTCCCCATCTAAGCATTGTTCTTAATGGCGGTTTAAAAACCATTGATGACTGCCATCAAGCACTTGAGCAACTCGATGGTGTGATGATTGGTCGTGAGGCTTACCAGAATCCTTCTATGCTGCAGTATGTCGATAACGCGCTTTACGGTAGCAACCATACTGAATTACCTAAAGGTCTTGATAGCGGCATTGATAACGACCTTGATAGCGGCATTGATAGCGGCATTGATAAGTTAGCTGACAGTCTATCTGGCAGCTTGTTAGCTGCACATCGCTTTGCTGAGTATATGGATGGGCAGCTCACTCAAGGCGTTAGGCTTAATCATATGACTCGCCATTTACTCGGACTGTTTAATGGTCAAACGGGTGCTAGGGCATATAGACGCCATATTAGTGAAAACGCCAATAAAGCCGGTGCTGGCATTGATGTCTTTATGGATGCATTGGCCAAGCTGGGTACTCCTAGCTAAAAGCCCTATTCAATATTACAAGAATACGCGCGGGTGTATGGCATCAAGCCTAGGCCTTTAGTATGATGCGCAGCGACTTATTTATCCCGTCACAGCCTTTGGAAACCTCAATGACAAATACACCAAGTAAACTCGATCAACTGCGTAGCATGACCGATGTTGTTGCCGACACTGGCGATATTGAAGCGATCAAAAAATACGCGCCCCTTGATGCAACGACTAATCCTTCATTGCTATTAAAGGCCGCTGCACTGCCCCACTACCAAACATTGCTGAATGATGCAGTTACTTGGGCTGGTGCACAGAGCTCTGACTCTCAGCAACAGTTATCGGATGCTGGCGATAAATTTGCCGTGGCCATTGGCCAAGAAATTTTATCGATTATTCCTGGCCGTGTTTCGACTGAAGTCGATGCGCGCTTATCTTTTGATACCGCTGCAACTATTGAAAAAGCGCATCGTGTTATTGATTTATACGAGCAAAGCGGCATTAGCCGTGATCGCATTCTTATTAAGATTGCCTCAACTTGGGAAGGTATTAAAGCGGCTGAGCAATTAGAAAAAGAAGGTATTAACTGTAACCTAACGCTTTTATTTGGTTTTAGTCAGGCTGCTGCTTGTGCTGATGCTGGTGTATTTTTAATATCTCCTTTTGTTGGCAGAATTTTAGATTGGTATAAAGCGAATACCGATAAAAAAGAATACGCAGCTCATGAAGATCCTGGCGTTATTTCTGTTACTGAAATCTTTAACTTCTATAAAGCCAATAGCTATGACACGGTTGTTATGGGTGCGAGCTTCCGTAATATCGGTGAAATTGAATCACTGGCTGGTTGCGACCGATTAACGATTAGCCCTAACCTTTTAGAAGAGTTAGCGAATGATAATGGTGTGTTACCGCAAATGCTCAAAAGCGATACGGGTAGCGTTATTGCCAAACCAACTAACAGTCAGTCTGCATTCCGCTGGGGCATGAACGAAGATGCTATGGCTACGCAAAAATTGGCCGAAGGTATTCGTAATTTTGCCGCTGACCAAGTGAAGTTAGAAAACTTATTAAAGGCGAATGGCTAGTGTTTAATAAATTAGCACAATTATTTAGCGCTTCCGACGCGCCCACCGAGACAGATGAGCAACATTTATCTCAGCTGGCGGCTACGGCGTTATTGATTGAGTTATGTCGTGCCGATAACACGGTTGATGCTGTGGAGATTGCTGAAGTTATCTCCATTGCTCAATCGACCTTTGGCCTTAACGAACAAGAAGCACAAAAACTGCTGGATGACGCTCAGCAAAAAAATGACGAGGCGACTTCATTATTTGAATTTACTGAAATCATTAATAAGCAGTTTGATAAAGCTGCTAAATACCAACTGATTAAAAATATTTGGCAAGTGGCTTATGCCGATAAAAAAATCGATCAACATGAAGACCACTTAATACGTAAAGTGGCTGACTTAATTTATGTGGGTCACAGTGATTTTATTCGCGCTAAGCATGAGATGTTAGCGGAACAAGAATAAAATTTTAGGAAGGCTTTTTAAACGCTCGAACTCTCTGTATCACTCGCTATCATTTTCTAAGGCATTCACTAAACTGCCAAAGGATGCCCGATTATCTTCGGTCATTTCCATTAAAGTTTTATGCGCGTTAATAACAGCATCTTTCATATCAGCTTCGGTGCAAGCCAATAAAGGCAATTCATCAAAGTCTAAGGCTTCGGTATCTAGACTCTCTCGAATATCAAAGACGGCTTCAAAAC
>JABIQF010000122.1 GCA_018668095.1 Cellvibrionales bacterium | reverse complement strand
GGCTCAGTGGCCTATATCGACAATTCAGGCAATATGGATTCTAATATTTTAATTCGAAGCCTATTACTCTCTAAAGAAGTGAACGAAGAAAATGGCATAGTGAGATGCTGGGGCGGCGGCGGCATTGTCGCGGACTCAAAGGCAGAGCTAGAATATGAAGAAAGCCTACAAAAAATTCGTAATCTTTTAGATGCATTAAGCTAACGAACTCAAGAAGCTAGGCAGACTGAAAAAGAGATAAAAACGAAAAAGGCTAGCTATCAGAAATAGCTAGCCTTTTTTATTACAGAACAACTAAAGATAATCAATCAATCGTCAAATCACGAACACTCGCATCAATAAAAGCCTGCTTTAAATCAGCAAACGTATCGACAGACTTAAACTGTGGAAATTCATCTTTCACATTTTGCGGCGCATGAAAAAGAATCCCTACTTCAGCTTCTGCCAGCATGGTTGTATCGTTATACGAATCACCGGCTGCAATAATACGATACTGTAAATCATGAAAAGCCATTACCGATCGTTTTTTAGGGTCTTTCTGGCGAATATGGTAATCAACGACATTACCTTCTGCGTCGGCCTCCAACTTATGACAAAACAACGTTGGATAGCCCAACTGCTTCATTAATGGCGCTGAAAACTCATAAAAGGTATCGGATAATATCACCACCTGAAAACGTTCACGTAGCCAGTCAATAAAATCAACTGCGCCCTCTAAAGGTGACATATCAGCGATAACAGCTTGAATATCTTGCAACTTCAAACCGTTTTCTTTTAACAGTCTCAATCGCTGTGTCATGAGTACATCGTAATCAGGAATATCACGCGTAGTCGCTTTTAATTCTTCGATACCTGTTCGGTTGGCAAAATCGATCCAGATTTCTGGAACCAATACACCTTCTAAATCTAAACACGCTATTTCCACTGTTACCTCTACTTTATCATTATTGTATTAATACAAACGGCCATGCTCATTAGAGACATAGCCGCCTGCAGTTCAATTTAAATATATTATTTCAACGATTAAAAAACCTGTCTATAAATAATCAGAACATCAATTAATATACAGGCAACTCAATATTTTCAAATAAGGTTTCAAGTTCATTTTTACTGGTGCATAAATACGCTTTCTCAACCAACTCTTTAGATAGATGAGGAGCAAACATTTTTATAAAGTCATACATATAGCCGCGTAAAAATGTCCCGCGCCGAAAGCCAATTTTCGTAATACTAGAAGAAAATAAATGACTCGCGTCTAAAGCAACAAGATCGGAGTCTGCGTTTTCATCAAATGCCATTTTTGCAACAATGCCTATTCCTAAGCCAAGTCGAACATAGGTTTTAATCACATCAGCATCAGCGGCGGTAAAGACGACCTTCGGTGAAAGGCCATGGTCATAAAAGGCATCATCTAATTTAGAGCGACCCGTAAAACCGAAAACATAAGTCACAATTGGGTAGCTAGCAACGTCCTCGAGAGTTAACTCACCTACTCTCGCTAAAGGGTGATCTTTAGGAACAACAATACAGCGATTCCACCGATAGCAAGGCATCATCAGTAAATCACTAAATAGTTCCAAAGCCTCAGTCGCTATTGCAAAATCAACCGTGCCATCGGCAGCCAATTCTGAAATTTGCATTGGCGTGCCCTGATGCATATGTAAAGAGACTTCAGGGTATTTCTCGATAAACGTTTCTATTGAGGGAGGAAGCGCATATCGCGCCTGTGTATGCGTGGTTGCAATGGATAAACTACCGCGCTTTTCATCACTGAATTCCTGCGCAGCTTGCTTAATGGTTTCTACTTTACGAAGAATTTCGCCGGCGGTCTTCAATATAGCTTCGCCAGCAGGTGTGACACGTGTTAGATGCTTACCACTGCGAGCAAATACTTCAACACCAAGCTCATCCTCTAATAATCGGATTTGCTTGCTAATACCAGGCTGTGAAGTGAATAAACTCTGAGCGGTAGCGGAAACATTTAAGTCGTGATGAGCGACTTCCCAGATATAGCGCAATTGTTGTAATTTCATAATGGGTGCTTTCGTTGTTTGATTCAGTTAATTGAGTTGAACATTAGCCGTAAACTCCCTGTTACCGGACACTGACAACAATCGACACCGTCTCATTTTTTTATTGTCGCAATCGACATCAAGTCACACTTAATCAACTGAGCGGAGATAAATGTGATGAAAGCAACAAGCGCATTGTTAGTAATCGCGCTAAACCTGTTAAAAATAAAATTTATTGAGTATCAAACACAGTATTAATCATAGCTATGAATGATTCGCAGCTAGTCTCATAGACATTGCTGCGCTGATGATATTCAACCTGCTATTTCTTTGCAATCCAAATCGAATATTGTTGATAAAATTATGAATCTTGAGCAAAAAGAGAAGATTAAAGGGATAAACCAACCCTTTATCGGTTTTTCTCATTGTTTAAATGACTGACTCTTCCATTGGACACTTTGTCACTGATTTTTTGTCGTTTGGCAGCCTGTCACTAGGTTGCCTGTAATTAGGTTGCTTTGTTAGCAACACCGTGTGGCACGTGCCCAGTGGCAATATGCTCGGCCGCTAAGTCGCAATGTCCGCGTTGATCATCAAAGAAGACATCGGCCCCATAGGCCCGTAAAAACTCGACTTTTGGCAGGCCGCCTAAAAACAAGGATTCATCAATGCGAATATGCCAAGCTCTTAAAGTCCGAATGACCCGCTCATGGGCCGGTGCTGAACGCGCGGTCACTAAAGCTGTTCGGATAGGAGAATCATCACCAGGGAATTCAGCCTGTAACATTTGCAGTGCCGCTAAAAAGGACTTAAACGGACCGCCTGACAAAGGCTCTTTGGCCGCAGCGCGCTCGGTAGCAGTAAACGCTTCTAAGCCATCAGCTTTGTACACTTGTTCCGCTTCATCAGAAAATAATACGGCATCGCCATCAAAGGCAAAGCGCAACTGATCAACATGTTTGAGGCTATCGACATTAGCACCGCCATTACTCGCTGGTAGAAACGTCGCCGCAGCGACACCGGCATCCAATGCCGAACGAACATCTTCAGCATCGGTTGATAAAAACAAATGGCAGCCAAACGCTTGTACATAGCGATAAGGACTCTCACCACTACAAAACGCTGCGCGTGCAATAGAGAGCCCATAATGCTCAATAGAATTAAACACGCGCAAGCCAGTATCCGCACTGTTTCGAGACAACAGTATGATTTCTACGCGAGATTCACCCTCTAAGCGCTCATTGATACTGAGTAATTTCTTGACCAAGGGAAAGGCATCGCCCGGCTCTAAAGGCTCATCTTCATGATCAATTTGATACTGAGAATAGGCCGCCAAGCCCTCTTGCTCATAGACGCGATGGCTATCATCCATTTTGAACATGGCACGCGAAGAAATCGCTATAACCAGTTTATCGCCGAGCTTTGATACCATTATTCAATTACCTGTGCATTTATCTTTATCGTGTGTGCTTAGCCAAAATCAATACAGCGATTAAAATAGGCTAGCGCAAAGTTAAAATAAACGGTTTATAGCTTATTTATAACTGCTTATGCCCAGAGTATATGCCACATTGATAGGCTTTAGTAGACAAGCCGCCAAGCTCGCATGCAAAGCTTTAATTCATGTATGCAATACTCATAAACTCGCTAGAACATATCATGATAGGATGGCCCTATAATGGTGGCTGGCAATCAATAGACTTAGAAAAATCACGCTATTATGATGCCCAAAAAGCCCCCTATACAGCCTATATAATGGACAGCTCAATGAATGAGTTACAAATTCCCGTTGGAGTAACAACCCAAGCTTGGCTGACTGCCAATGGTTTCGAGCAAATCACTGAAACCAGCATGATTGGCGGCAATGCTAGCAGCCAAATATACCTCTTGAGCAATCAGCGGGACGATAAAATCGTCGCCAAAATTTCAACCGCCATAAACGATGATGTTTATGCTAAAGAAGCGCATGGTCTTAATTTATTAACTCAAACTCAATCTTTGCGTATTCCTGAAGTCCTCCATGTTAGCGATAACTGCTTACTCATAGAGCATATTGCCAGTAAACAGCAAACCTCAGACTATTGGCGGGTATTTGCCTCACAGCTCGCCGATTTACATCGCAACAATACCAGCCAAGATAAAACCAGCCAGAGCGACCTAACACCACGACCGCCACGCTTTGGTTTAGAGCATGATAATTACTGCGGTGAAAACCCCCAACTTAATGGTTGGTACAATGATGGCCACGCCTTTTTTAGCGAGCAACGCCTTCGGCATCAAGCACAGCTGGCATTAGATAATGGCTTTCTTGAATTCCAATGGGTAACGTATATTGAGTCGATATGTAAAAGGCTGCCTGAGCTCATTCCTACCCAGCCCTCCTCGCTTTTGCACGGTGATTTATGGTCTGGTAATCTGCTGGTCGATGAGCATGGCCAACCTGCATTAATCGACCCTGCCGTGTATTATGGCTGGCGAGAAGCAGATATCGCCATGACATTAATGTTTGGCGGCTTACCTCATGAGTTTTATTTGGCCTACGATGAAGCATGGCCCATGGAAGCTCAATGGCGCAACCGCGTACCACTTTATAATCTCTACCATTTATTGAATCACTTAAATATATTTGGGCTCAGCTATTCTGAGCAAGTAAAAGATATTATTGGCCGTTATGTGTAATTCGCTTTATTAAAGAACATAAAAAATAATGAATCCAGCTAGGGACAAAGACATTAATAATCACCTCTCAATACAAAGTAAAATATTGGCTAAGCTGACGAGCGTGTGCACTTATATTAATCTTGATGCACTGCGACACAATGCATTGGTCGCTCAAGCCATTGCTCCCAATGCTAAATTAATAGCGGTTATAAAAGCGAATGCCTATGGCCATGGCATTCTTGATGTCGCAAAAGCATTGTCGCCAGTTTGTCATGGCTTTGCCGTAGCCAGAATTGATGAAGCCTTAATGCTTCGTGATAACGGTATTAAGCAAATGATTGTCGTTATGAGCCCGGCGTTATCTTCAGATGCTTTGCAAATCTGCGCCGATAAGCAATTAACCGTAGTTATTCACAACGAACAAAGTATTGATATAAACTCGCTGCCTTCGCCTTTAGATTATTGGCTAAAAGTGGATAGCGGCATGCACAGACTCGGCTTATCGCTTGAAACGCTTAATACCGTTCTGAATACCGCCAACGCCAATAAAGAATCGATCACTTTAATGTCCCATTTCAGTAATGCTGAGAGTAAGGATGTATCAAGCAACGCGTCACAAATGCAAAGCTTTAAAAAGGCATTAGAGCAAAAGTCAGCACAGACAAATTTCGCACTCTCGCTCTCCAACTCAGCCGCCCTACTACGACATGACAATGCCGCTAACTACCAACAATGGCAATCAGAGCAACTCGATAGCTATGCGGCGACAGCTGAATATATTCGTCCCGGCATAATGCTTTACGGTGCCGACCCATTAGACGAGTCAAACGCAGCTAGCGAATCGCTATTCCCCGTTATGACGCTGACCGCGCCCATATTAGCCATACGCACAATTGAAGCTGGCGAAACCGTAGGCTATAACGGTAATTGGCAGGCTAAGCGCGAGAGTATTATCGCGACCATTGGTGCCGGTTATGGTGATGGCTATCCCCGCCACGCTCCCAATGGCACGCCAGTAATGATTCATGGTCAACGTGCCCCTTTAACGGGCAACGTTTCAATGGATACCCTGAGTGTCGACATTACCGATATCGTCGGTCAGGGCTTTGATGTAGAGCCCGGAGATAGCGCCGAACTTTGGGGTGAAAACATCGCCGCTAACGAGATTGCTCAGCTATCTGAAACCATCGCCTACGAACTATTTACTGGTATTTCGCAAAGAGTCGCTAGAATTGTTCTATAAACGCGTATAATCCCGCCAACTATTTCTGCAGCGCTTATTTCTGCAATGCTTTTTAAAGCTTTTTTTCTGAACAATTTATAGGTCAACGCTTTGTCACTGATTCGTCTCGAAGATATCTCCATAGAATTTGGCGATAATCCCTTATTGAAAGATGCCAATATTTCCATCGAAGCCAATGAGCGCATCTGTTTAGTGGGCCGTAACGGCGCCGGCAAAACGACACTGCTCAATATTATTTCTGGGGCAATAGAAGCCGACAAAGGCCTTGTCCATCGACAACGCCATTTGCGCGTCAGTCAACTTCAGCAAACGCTACCAGAAGCCATTGATACAACGGTCTTTGATGTTATTAAAGAAGGCTTAAGAGATCAGTTTGAGCGCATAGAAGAATACGAGCGAGTAGCCACGCAAAGCCCTGCCGATGACAAGCAAATGCAGCGTATGGAAGAACTGCAAGCAGAAATTGACGCAGGCGGTGGTTGGCAAATCGAAAAACAAGCCGAAACCATTATTAGCCAACTTGACCTCCCTGCCGAAAAAACTTTAGCCCAGCTGTCTGGCGGTTGGCGTCGACGCGTGGCCTTAGGCAAAGCATTAGTATCACAGCCAGATTTATTACTATTGGATGAACCGACCAACCATCTTGATATAGCCACTATTGAATGGTTAGAACATACCATTCGCGGTTATCGCGGCAGTGTTGTTTTTATCACTCATGATAGAGAATTCCTGCAAAAAATAGCCACTCGAATTATTGAAGTTGATCGCGCTAAATTGATTAGCTGGCCAGGTAGCTACCAATCTTTTATACGCTTAAAAGAACAATCTCTGCACGAAGAAGAAACGCAAAACGCCTTATTTGATAAGCGCCTAGCGGAAGAAGAAAAATGGATACGCCAAGGGGTCAAAGCTAGACGCACGCGTAATGAAGGCCGCGTTAGAGCGCTTGAATCAATGCGTAAAGAGCGCGCACAGCGTATTAAGCGACAAGGCAAAGCGACCATGTTGATGGATACCGCCGAGCAGTCAGGGCGTAAAGTCGTTGAAGCCAGAAGTATTACTCATGGCTACAATAATGAAACACTGATTAAAAACTTTAAACTTAAAATTATGCGCGGCGACCGTATTGGCTTAATAGGCAATAACGGTGTTGGCAAAAGTACATTATTAAAAATATTGCTTGGTCTCATTGAGCCCGATGAAGGCAGCGTCAAACTCGGCACCAATTTATCACTGGGTTATTTTGACCAAGTGGCTAGAGAGCTGGATGCCGACAAATCCATAATGGAAAATGTTAGCCTAGGCCGAGACTTTATCAGCATCAATGGTAAAGACCGTCATATTATTAGTTATTTGCAAAACTTCTTATTCTCGCCAAAGCGTGCAATGACACCGGTAAAAGCATTGTCGGGTGGCGAACGTAATCGTGTTGCACTCGCAAAGCTGTTCACCAAGGCCTGTAATTTGTTAGTGCTCGATGAGCCCACAAATGACCTTGATATTGAAATGCTTGAAGTGCTAGAAGAGAAACTGGTTCAATACGATGGTAGTTTAATCATCGTGAGTCACGATAGAGAATTTCTGGACAATGTTGTCACTAGCATTCTAGTCTTTGAAGAAGACGGAAGTGTTTCAGAATATGTTGGTGGCTATAGCGACTGGCTTAAACACGGCAAAGAGTTACGCGTATCCGACACGCCTGAATTTAAAAATGCGAAGGCAAGTAACTCAACGGCATCGTCCACCGCTAACGCATCAACTAATACGACAGCTAAGACAATCGAAAAACCGGTTATTAAAAAGCTAAGCTACAAGTTACAGCGTGAGCTTGACGGACTACCAACAAAAATTGAAGCAATTGAAGCCGAAGTTGAAAAGCTACAAAAAGCGCTAGAAGACCCAGCGTTTTACGACAAGCCCTTCTCAGAAACCCAACCTATTCTTGAGTCTCTGACCGCGCACCAGCAATCGCTAGAGGCCGCCACAGAACGCTGGATTGAATTAGACGAACAGCAGACTCAGTAAAGCTTTCGCGCTTATAGCGTAGAACCGTTATTAATCGCGGCGCTGACTACTCGGTCGAGAGCCAAACCACCAGGTAACAGCTGTTGCGGTTAAGAACAGCATTTGATTAATCACATTATCGTAAATGCCTTTGAGCTCTGACATTTCCAAACTGTCTAAGCCACCGACTAATTGATTTATTTTAAGCGTTAATAAAGTTGCAATAACCAATAAATAAACCGTAATGACAGGTCGCATCAAACCTCGAATACCATCAACCGCTTTAATGCCATAAGTTTTACTTTGTTC
>JABIQF010000172.1 GCA_018668095.1 Cellvibrionales bacterium | reverse complement strand
GTATTAATAGGTGCTGCGCCCAATACCATAGAAAAAAATATTAGCGAAGAAGAGTGCCAAGTATTCGCTCAGCATTGCGGAAAAATATTAGACCAAGCGTCGCATAGTTATAATTTTGGACTGCGGTCTTTTTATTATTCTATGGCCATGCTGGCATGGTTTATTCACCCACTGCTGTTTATTTTAGCAACAACCATCGTTGTCGCTATTCTTTACCAACGGGAATTTAGATCGAAGAGCCTGCAAGCATTGCTACAGGTGAATATGGACTGGCACCAACATGAGAAAAGAAGCTAACGGAGCAGCAATGCTGCTCTCGCTAACGCTTAATGAACAACGAAGAAAAACTTATGGCAAGCTCTTCATGGCACGTATGCCAATCGCTTCTCTTACTTGCTGTATTTTAGGAGCGGTGACTGCTCTCGCCTTTTCTGCACCGGCTAATAATATAGATTCCATTTTGGCGGGATCAGCCATTAATTCTAAGTAGCGCTCACGCGGCTCAGCTAATTCGCTGTTCACCAATTCAAATAAACACTTTTTAGCTTCACCCCAGGCAATGCCAGCTTTAAACTGCTCTCGCATATCGGCGGTTTGCGCTTCGGAGGCAAAGGCTTTCCATATTTGAAAGACGGTTGATGTATCAGGGTCTTTTGGTTCACCCGGCTCTAACAAATTGGTCTTTATTTTATTAATCGATTTTTTAAGCTTCTTTTCTGTCTCAAACAAGGGAATGGTGTTGTTGTAGCTCTTGCTCATTTTACGGCCATCAAGGCCCTGCAATACGGCTACGTTATCTTCAACCAATGCCTCTGGTAAAACAAAACACTCGCCATAATGATGATTAAAACGCTGGGCAATATCGCGCGCCATTTCAACGTGCTGAATTTGATCACGGCCAACGGGAATTTGTTTACCGTTAAACATTAAAATGTCAGCAGCCATTAATACAGGATAACTAAATAAACCCATGGTCACGCCATTATCAGGATCTTCATTGGCGGCTTCATTGGCTTGCACAGACGCCTTGTAAGCATGGGCGCGGTTCATTAAGCCTTTGGCTGTCCAGCAGGTTAATATCCATGACAGCTCCATAATTTCGGGTACATCGGACTGACGATAAAAGGTCACCTTATCGATATCTAAGCCCAAAGCTAACCAAGTAGCGGCAATTTCAATGCTGGATTGATGAATTTTATCGGGCTCATGACTTTTGATCATGGCGTGGTAATCGGCCAAAAATAGAAAAGAGTCGGTATTGTCGTTTTGGCTGGCAGCTATCGCTGGCTTAATCGCCCCCACGTAATTACCCAAATGCGGTGTACCTGTGGTGGTAATGCCGGTTAACACACGGTTTAAATCTGCTGATGGGGTTGTGTCGGTCATATTGCGCGCTATCCAAGTCTTTAACAGTCATGTGTTTAATAGCCATGACTTTAATGGTCATAAATAGAAGCTTTTGATCATAAACGACAGAGGCTTCTAATAATAAATAGTAGAAGCCTCTAATGATAAACGATAGAAGGGTTTTTGGCTAAAATTAGCTTCGCGTAGAAAAACCTGAAAGGTAGTCTTCGGCGGTCAGTAGATGCTGGTTCATTTTGTTATCGTCCATTTTTTCAGCTAAACGACACATCATTGCCCAACGTGGATTCTTGCCCAAGGCTTCTTTTTGCTTCCAAATCCAACGCCAGTAAAGCGCATCCCAAATTGCACACCATTCACCGGTTTCGTCATAACCCATTTTTTTCAAATAAGACGAGCCCGAAAAATAGGGTTTGGTGGTAATTAGGCCGCCATCGGCATGCTGACTCATAGCATAAACGTTAGGGACCATGACCCAGTCATAGGCATCAACGAACATAGTCATAAACCAACGGTAAATATCATCGGGCTCAAACTCACAAAGAAACATAAAGCCGCCCAGCACCATTAAGCGTTCTATGTGATGACAATAGCCCGTTTCTAACACTCGCTTTATCACATCATCAATAGGCGCAATACCGGTGGTGCCGTCGTAAAAACTCTTTGGCAAACGATGATGGTGGCCCCAATGATTTCCACTACGCATGGTGGCGCCTAAGTCATCATAGGTGGCGCGCATAAATTCACGCCAGCCAATGATCTGTCGAACAAAGCCTTCCAAGCTCGCAATCGAAATAGGCCCTTCGCTGGCAATCACATCGGCTCGATTAGCATAGGCTAAGGCAGCATCGACTACCTGCTGCGGAGTGAGTAAACCAATATTCATCATTGGTGTTAACACGCTGTGATACAACCATGTTTGATGCGGCACTAGGGCATCTTCGTAATCACCAAAGTTAGAAAAGCGTTGTTCAAGAAAACCCTGCAACCATGTTTCCGCCGTATCAAACGTCACCGGATACAATAAGGGCGCTACGTCACCGATGGCCTTTTTAAAGTGCTCACTGACATAGGCCTCGGCTTCTTCTACCCATGGATTGGTTGCGGGAAATTCGAGTTCAGGAATTAAATGGCGCTTGGCTTTGGGAATTTTCTTACGGTTATCGGCATCGAAACTCCACTTACCGCCTACGGGCTTGCCATCTTCCATGAGAATATCTAAACGCTTGCGTTGTTGCTGATAAAAATCGGCCATAAACCAACGCTTTTTTGTACTGCGATATTGGTCGTTATATTCACGGGTATTAATAAAATTTTGGCAAGACAACCAAGACAGCTTAACTTTTTGCTTTTTAGCCGTCGATTCGATTAAGGAGCGCAGCTGAGTATTAACAGGATCCATAACGGTTAACGCGGCCGATTTTAAATCGGCCATTACCGTTTTCAGCACATTGTCTGCGGCTTCGTAATAGGTCACCTTAAAGCCCTGCTCTTGCAGATAAGCTTTATAGGCTTGCATAGACGCACGATGAAGCACCAGCTTTTGACGATGCGCCGTGGGAACAAAGTAAAACGGTGCCTCTACCATTACGATGGATGTTTGAGAATTTTCTAAGCCAATATGTTGCTTAAAAAGCTGGTCTGGCAAGACCAACAATACTGATGCCATAATGTTTAAATGCTCTTTTTGTTACTTTATTTAACGTCTAATGACACACGGATAGTATTGCCAAAATCGGTGACTGCTTTATTAAACACCGGCTGGCCAACCATTTCATCATAAGCACTGCTATGGACTAAATCCATATGTTGAATATTGGCTTCTTTCAAGTCTTTTTTAATTTGACCCGCTGAACGACGTTTATAAGGTTTTTGATTATTTTCTGTGAGTCGATATTCCAGCCCATCAATGAATAAACGAGCTGTATAAACTGAGGCGTCGAAGGAATGAATTTCGACATTCTCAATGCTATCGATAAAGGGTAAGGTATTAAGTGCTATTGTTAACATATTATTTACCTTTCTAATTATCTTTCTAATTATCTCTCAAGCTATCTCTCAAGCTATCTCTCAAGCTATCTCTCAAATTAACTCTAACCGTTAAAAAATCCAATTTAAATGGACAATAAACGTTTTAAAGAACGCTCTCTATCGCTTCTTTTAAGCTAGGATCACCCGGTTCGATACGTGAGCCAAATCGACCAGCGACTTCACCGTTTTTATCAATAAGATATTTCGTAAAATTCCAGCGCGGCGAGCCCACGTTTTCATTGAGCATTTGAAAAACCGGATTCGCTTTTTTACCTCTAACATGGGTGGGCGCTAGCATAGTGAATGTTACGCCATAATTTTGGTAACAAATATCAGCCGCTTTTGACTCATCGTTATCTTCTTGAAAAAAATCATCGCTGGCAAAACCTACTACGACTAAACCTTGATCGGCGTATTCTTTGTGTAAAGCTTCAAGGCCTTTGAATTGCGGCGTAAAACCACAATGACTTGCGGTATTCACCACTAACACTGGCTTTTGCTCAACGAGCTTACATAGATCTATCTCATTTTCTGAGTGCAGCTGTCGCATATTGTGTTTCATATAATCGGGGCATTCAGCATACGCCTTCATACCGTAAGTCAGTAATAAATAACAACCTAGTAAAGCAACTGATTTCCAATTCAATAAAATTTTTAGCATTTTTTTTACTCTTTTTTGTATGCGATGAATGTAGTTTATATTGAGGTTGTTTAACGTAAAAAAGTACTTAAATTGAGCTTGTTTAAATTTGGGAAAAATTTATTCATATATACAGTTAGTTACGCTATTACTGGATGATTGGATTGGCTTAAATGCATTAAATAGAGAGAAACACTGATCCAGCTTGCCAAGGGCCGCGTAACGGTAGTACTTTGTTTAATGACATTGGCAAAAATCGGTGACAGAGTCAGTGGCAATGTCAATTACAAAAAGAAAGACATAGAACATAACAACAAAGCTCCTTGTTAAATAAATGTACAAATCATGTGCAAACCGGTAGCAATACTGACGCTTTCATTCAGTCTTGTTAATTAGCTTATCGACACTTATATGGCAATTATGAATA
This sequence comes from Cellvibrionales bacterium, assembly GCA_018668095.1. GTDB lineage: Bacteria > Pseudomonadota > Gammaproteobacteria > Pseudomonadales > UBA7434 > UBA7434. The sequence continues at coordinate 9,914 of JABIQF010000172.1, read as the reverse complement.
TACCCGAGCAAACATCTGCAACCACCCCTACTCCTAAAACAGCCAATATCGTGATTGGCGCCAGTGGCGGCATAGCGAATGCGTTACTGCTTCTCCTGCTTGACGACGACACTGTCGAGCAATTAATTGGGATTAGCCGCAAACCCTGTCCAGAGGCATTGGCACATCACGCAAAGCTTAAATGGATAGTCATTGACTATACCGAAGATAACATCAAAGACACCGTCCAAACATTACGAGATGGCAGTAAAGCCTCGGCAGTAATTTTTAAACAGGTTTTTATTTGCCATGGCATTCTTCATGGCAGCCCTGAGAGTGATTTTTATGGCCAGCCTTTTGGCCCTGAAAAACGCTTAGAAGAAATTAATAGTGATACCTTGCATGAGGTTTTCCATGCGAATACGGTTGTCCCTATGCTTTGGATAAAGGCTTTAAGACCTTTACTGGCCGGCAAGCAAGCGAGTCATATTAGTGTTCTTAGTGCACGCGTAGGCAGTATTGGTGATAACAACTTAGGGGGTTGGTATGCCTATCGCGCATCAAAATCGGCCTTAAATATGCTGCTAAAAACGGCAGCCATTGAATATGCCCGCAGAGCGTCCAATGTAAAACTTATTGCCTTTCATCCTGGTACTACGGATACAGCACTCTCAAAGCCGTTTCAGAAAAACGTGCCTCAAAATAAATTATTTACACCCGATTTTGTTGCCGAACGGCTTATTGGCATTATGAATTCTACGCCTGTCGATGGGGAGCTAGCCTACCTTGATTGGGATAATCAAACGATTCAGTGGTAATGCGGCTAATGGATATTGATTAGTGAGAATCGCTTCTATTGTGAGCCATTATTTTGGCTCGCAACATTAACAATCACCATCAATCATCGCCTGACACAATTGCTGAGCACTCAGAACTGCTGTAACAACCGTGCCAGCGCCTAACCAATCGGCACTAACGGCTAAGCCATTGCTTGGATCCCAAAGCATGCCTGCCTGCTGCTCTTCAACTTTACCTGAAACATCACTAGATGGCTGATGTCGGCCTAAACGCCAAAGGTGTGGCGTCGCTATTATTAATTCAGGCTGTGTTAAGTCAAGATCGCTATCCTCCTGTTCTGAAAGCAACTGCTTGAATGCCGCTAGCATAAGTACGCCTATTTCATCGGCATCGCTGTCCTTATGCAATTCACTCCATTCAAGATTAGCCTGAAGTACCCAACGTGATGGCTTACTTGAACCAGTGGGCTTACTTGAACCAGCAGAATTAGTTGAACGCCCAGGCTTAGCTGTATCGTGAATGATTTTTGCCAATACAGGATGGTCTACCTCTAACATATCAGGCATATTCGACAGCATGCTCTTAGAAGCTTCAGTACCGTCGCTCACCACTGCTGACCATTGAGGCGCGCATTGGCGACTGGCAATATGTGCTTGCTGTAACCATGCGTTTGGCGCATCAGGGCTTGTTAATAAATGCGCTGTCTGTGCTGCAGGAGCCGTGATGATTACACGCTTGGCTTTAATTAAAGTCTTATAACTGTCATTTCTTAAAAACCAGACATTATCAGTACGGTCAATATGGCTAATTCTTTGACTGCTATATAGATCACAATGCTGAGCTAAGTAGCGTGTTAACGCACTCATTGACGGAGTACCAGTATAAGCCAAACCTTTATGGGCAAGATTCGCTGCTGGCCAAGGCGCAATAACATCATCTGCTAACCACTGTTGAATATCGTCAACTAACTGGTTTTTTGTGGCGTGAAAAAAAGGCGCACCTAAATCACAACTTAATTGAACGCCCTCTTCTTGCATTGGCAATCGACGACTGGATGCACGGCCACCAGTACCTCGACCTTTTTCTATAAGGCAAACTTGATAACCGGCTTTTTGCAAAACACTGGCGCAGTAACTGCCAGCAACTCCGGCACCAATAATAGCAACATCATAAAGAGTATTAGAAAGTAGCGTCATAATTACAGCAGTTCGTTGTTATAAGTGATTATTCATAAACTGTTTTTGAAACCTTATTCTGGGTAAGCATCAAAACAAGGTATCGCATGTTCGTTAGAACAGCTCCATTTAGCGCGCGATGCATTAAAAATACGCGACTGAGGCTGCAAGGGTGGCTCATGATCCAAGGTTCCGGCGGGCAATACAACAAAGCCAACCTCTTCAAAGTACCGCGGCATGGGCGAACCACAGGCGCTACAAAAATCATTTCTAAAGCGATCGGCATCAGGCACTTTATAACGGTGAATAAGGCTTTCATCGCCCTGCCAATCTATATGCTGGGTATCTATGCGAATATTACTCGCATGACCCGTTCCGTTAGCTTTGCGGCAGCGCTGACAGTGGCAATGATAAAAAGCCAAAGCCTCACCCTTAATGGAATAACTAACGCCTTGGCAAAGGCAGCTGCCTTTAAATACCGTCATATGAATTATCCATGAATGATTAAGGTGAAAGCCCGAAAGTAACCCAAAGTATAAACTAAGGCCTGTAATGATGTCTTGTAGATTAAGCCAGCAGGACATCTGCTACGTATCATGTAGGGTAATATTATTTTATACTAGGGGCTGGTTTAGCCTAATGCATAACCTTTTGTGGAGTAATTGTTTTGGCCAATAAGAATACCCCCCCTTTAAATATTGAACCTATGCCGTGCCGTGGCTGCACAGATAGCTGTAAAAACCGACCTTTTTGTAATGGCCGACCTTGGCGACAAAAGGATGAGCCCTCTGCAACGACAAGCAGCTCGTTCTGGGGCAAAATTGCTAAGATATTCCATTAAGCTTTTATTTATTTTTAGCTCACACAATACTGATTAAAAAGAATTTTATTATGGCAATGGGCATATTCCCCGATCTCGATGAAGACACTGTTTTTCTGGCTCGCAATAACGTTGATGAAAATCTAGGGACTTTCTCAGAGCACAGCTTTGAGTTAGAAGAGCGTATATGGCCTTCGGTGGAACACTACTTTCAAGCCATGAAATTTGAAAATGAGAGTTACCAAGAAAAAATTCGCCAAGCGCCACATCCAAAAACTGCTCGTAAACTCGGTCGCAGTCGCTTTAAACGGATTCGTTCTGATTGGTCTAATGTTAAAGAAGTGATAATGACGCGCGGTGTCTATATTAAATGCCGCAGCCATGAAAATATTGCCGATGAATTAATGGCCACCGCCCCCCATAAAATTATGGAAAATAGTCAGTACGATTATTTTTGGGGCTGCGGACGTGATCGTCGAGGAACAAATACTTACGGCAAGGTACTTATGAATGTACGCGCCAAACTGATTGCCGAAAGAGACGCTCAATAGAAAAACTTAATTAAGGTGGTTTTAATTAATAGGGTTTTAATTAACAGACCCTTGATAAATAGGCTTTTAATTAACAGAACCTTGATAAATAGACTCTTAATCAACAGGCTCTTAATTAAGAACCTACCCATAAGAGCCTAGTATCAAATCATTAATCCGCTGTAGCACTAAACGTTGCTGCTACTGAGGCATCAGAGTTGCCGCCAACAAAGATTTCAAAATCCCCTGCTTCGACCAAATACTCACCCTTTGTATTATAAAAACCTAAGGTTTTTGGACCTAAAGTAAAAGTGACCTTCTTAGATTCACCGGCTTTTAATGCGACACGTTCAAAACCTTTTAGCTCTTTAACCGGTCTTGTAATACTGCCGATAAGGTCACGAATATAAAGCTGAGCAATCTCTACACCATCACGCTCACCCGTATTGGTTAATGTCACAGACACTTCTAACGATTCATCAACAGCGATGCTATTAGCGCTTAACGTCACCTCTGAATAATCAAACTCGGTATAACTTAAGCCAAAACCAAAAGGATAAAGTGGCGTATTAGGTGCATCTGTGTAGTGTGTCCAGAAAACATCATTTGCGCCTGGGCCAGGACGACCTGTATTTTTTTGGCTGTAATACAAAGGCAATTGCCCAGTATGACGGGGGAAGCTCATCGGTAATTTACCCGATGGATTGTAAGCACCAAACAATACATCAGCGATACCATGACCAGCCTGCGAACCTGCATGCCAAGCTTCAACAATGGCTGTCGCTTTATTATCTAACTCGGTAATGGCCAGCGGTCTACCATTCATTAATACAACCACAATTTGATCATTCACTTCACTGACTGCATCAAATAATGCCTGTTGAACACCGGAAAGCTTAACGCTAACTTGACTACGTGCTTCACCACTTTGATAAGCATCTTCACCAATCGCCATAACCACAACATCAGCTTCACGGGCAATCGCAATCGCTTCGGCAAAGCCCGAAGTATCATCTGTATTAATGGTTATTTCGCTATGAAAAGCGCGACCCGATGTCGCTAATTCAGCACCCTGTGCATAGCTGACTAATGCAGAATCAGATACGGCAGCGGTAACACCTTCTAGTAACGAGATGGCAGAGTTCGAAATGGCTCTAGCACGCCAGTTTCCTAGCGGGCTATCTTTATCGTTAGCTAAAGGACCAATAACCGCAATGCGCTGCCCCGATGTTGATAACGGTAAAATAGCGTTATCATTTTTCAATAACACTACCGATTTACGCGCTGCATCACGCGCCACTTCTAAATGCTCAGCTTTACCAATTTCACTTTGCTCTCTATCAACAGAAGCATAACGGTAAGGATCTTCAAACAAACCTAAGCGATATTTTAATACCAAGACTCTGCGCACGGCATTATCGACCACGCTTTCTGCAACCGCACCGCTTTCAACTAATTCAGCTAAATGGCGAATATAAGCCGTCGCTTCCATATCGATATCATTACCGGCATTAATCGCCTGAGACGCTGCGTTAGATAAATCAGCACTGAAACCGTGATCTTGCATTTCGCCAATAGAATCCCAATCGGATACCACTAAACCGCGGTAATCCCACTGCCCTTTTAACAAGGTATTTTGTAAATAACCGCTAGCTGTTGCTGGAATACCGTCTAACTCACTAAAGGAGTTCATAAACGTCGCTACGCCAGCTTCTGCTGCTGCTTTAAACGGCGGTAAAATCACATTGTGTAAGGTGGTGTTACTAATGTCGACGGTGTTGTAGTCACGCCCTGCTTCAGCAAACGCATAACCCGCAAAATGTTTGGCACAAGCAGCAATAGTATTCGGCTGGCTTAAATCATCGCCTTGAAAACCGTTAATACGTGCAACCGCTACTTTTGAACCAAAGTAAGGATCTTCACCGGCACCTTCCATTACACGACCAAAACGGGCATCACGACCGATATCAATCATCGGGGCAAACGTCCAATGCAAGCCAGCAGCTGAGGCTTCAACGGCAGCAATATGCGCGCTTTTTTCCATTAAGGCTAAATCCCAACTCGCAGCTTCGCCCAGCGGTATAGGAAACATAGTTTGAAAACCATGAATGACATCGTAGGCAAATAATAACGGTATACCTAAGCGAGTCTCTTCAACGGCAATTCGCTGCGCTTCTGATGTAGCAGCAACCGAAACCACGTTTAACATTGAGCCTACGCCACCTGAGCGCAAATCTAATAAACGTTGCTCATTATATTCATCACCCGATTTAACCGGGCCAGTTACATCCCAGCTACCATTGTATTGATTGAGCTGGCCTACTTTCTCTGCCAATGTCATTTGGCTAAGTAGCGCTTCTACTTTTTGATCTATCTCTGCATCGCCAGAGCGGTATGTAGCATCAACTTGATTATCTGCGTTGTCTGTATCAACAGAGCAAGCATTTAGGGTTATGAGTACGGCAGTTATCATTACAGGCGCAATAACAGCTCTGTTGACCAGCTTTTTGCTGATGCTGACGAATAGGCCGATGAATAATTTAGGACGTAGCTTTGATAAAGTGAAGGAGGTTTTCATTAATAAGTTCATTTCTAATAGTTATAATCAATATCTCGCTCAGATAGCGCTTAGCGAGGGTTTAATTGGCGCAAAATATAGCTTTTTGGATAAACAAAAAAGGAAAATACGTTTATTAGTGTTTATAAAGCGATTGTATGCCTTTTTGATAATAATCTCGCTGTTTATGCCATTCAAAGCGACTAATATTGGGTAATAAAGGCAAGCCCTGCTGCCAACGCTCAAGAAGCTGAAGCATATTATGCGCTGTTATTCGCTCGTCGATAAGCCCTTGATCAATAGCCACAGGATATAAATATTGGTCAGAAAAAATTTCTGGATAAACAATGTGATTGGGCAGCAACGGTACACAACCCGCCTGCACTGCCTCTAAAACAGCAATACCTTGATAATCATGTAACGCGGTTGATACAACAACATCACATTGCTGCAGCAATTGCTGATAATCACTGGCTGACTCGATATAGCCCCAACTGCCCTTTTGCAATGTCGATGATTGCTCTAACACTTTTTCAATGTGAGAAAATGCTTTAGGTATTTGTCTAAATTGCTGGCCAACAATATTTAATTCACAGATTAAACCTGAAGTTTCTAAGGCATTCACAAAAGCCAATAATCTATCCGGCCCTTTATCGTATTCCCAGCGATGATTCCATAATAAACGTAATGGTGATGTCTCTTTACTCACATTCACATCCACATTTGTATTTATATCTGTATCTAAAACTGAAGGTGATAAATTCAATTTCTCAGTCAAGGGTACTGGCAATACATCCGATTTATTTGTAATGCTTTCAAGTAAACAAGGATTAATTTTTTCAGGAAAGCGATGTAATAACTTAGCCATTCCCGCCAATGCTGAATCACGATTCCAATGCGAATTAAAACTAATTTTATCGGCGGCTAAACAGTTATAAATAAAAACCATTTTGGCTTCGAGATCATGCGCAATAGGATTGTTTTTTTCTGCGCCAGCAGGATAAGCAAATTGGTTTTCATGACAATACAACCATAGCGGCATTACCGCCAACGAAGGCACTAAACCTCGTAGCGTGGCAACATCGACCATGGATGTTGCAATAACCGTATCGTATTTTGCTTCAAGAGTTTGCTGTTCGTCGGCGAGCCAACTCAGCGGATTACTGCGCACGCGATACCGAAAATAACGCGCCGGCAGCGTGAGCACTGTCCATTCAATATCGGGGAATTGCTCAACTAAACCTTGTCGCCAATAGCGATGGCTTAATGCATCGTAGGCAGAGAGCAAAAGAATTTTCATAACGATTTAATTTAGTATCAAATAATATTACTGGCCAGCTCGCGCTAAAAATTGGACCAAGGCCGTTTTAAGCCATAACGGATCACGACTGCCAGCCAACTCTCTGATGGAATGCATGCCATATGTGGGCATACCGACATCCAATGTTTTAACGCCTAACTCTGCGGCGGTAATAGGACCAATCGTGCTACCACAACTCATATCACTGCGAACCACAAAGGTTTGTACCGGCACTTGAGTATCATCACAGATTGATCTAAACATTGCCTGTGTTTCACTGTTAGAGGCATAGCGCTGATTAGCATTCACTTTTATCACTGGGCCCCCATTAATGTTAGGGCTGTGATTAGGATCCATTTTATCGGCATGACTAGGATGTAAAGCATGCGCGTTATCGGTAGAGATTAATACCGAACGACTCATCGCTCGAACAAAATTTTCAGTGTTAGGTAATAAACGCTGCAATGTCTGCTGTAAAAAGGGACCTGCTGCACCAACGGCTGAACAACTGCCCACTTCTTCGTGATCACTGCAAACCAATAGTGACCATGATGGTTTTACTTGCTGAGCACTTTCAATTAATGAAGTTAAACCGACATAACACGATAGCAAATTATCTAAACGTGAAGCGGCAATAAAATCACCGTTAATACCTACGACACTCGCTGGCTGTGTATCGTAAAAAAATAATTCATGATCAAGAATATTGGTAGGTTTAGAATCACAATGATTCAATTGATCCATTAATAAATCATTTAATGCTTTATGCTGATTTTTATCACCACAGGCTAACAATACAGGTAAGTCGGTTTGCGGATTAATACTACGTTTACTATTCGCTTCACGGTCTAAATGAATAGCCAAACTTGGAATAGTTGCAATAGGACATTTAAAATCGACCATCGCAAAAGCCACCTGCCCTTCACTATTTTTATAATGCACACGACCCGCTAATGATAAGTCACGATCAAACCACGGATTAAGAAGCGCCCCACCGTACACTTCAACACCTAAACGCCAGCTATTGTGCTCATACAAATCGGCTTGCGGCTTCACTTTTAAACAAGGACTATCGGTATGCGCGCCTAACATATGCATACCTTGCTCAACTAATGGTGCTGAGCCTTGTGTCCACGCTATAAGCGAAGATTGATTTCGCGTGACATAATAATTTTTTCCCGCCTCTAATGACCACTCTTCACTTTCATCTAAAGCAATAAAATTCGCAGCATCTAAGTGCTGAGCTAACTCAGCCGTAGCATGAAACGGTGTAGGCGAATTATTAATAAACGAACATAAGCCCTTATTAAATTCTATTTGCAATGCATCTTGTTTGGCAGATTGAGGACTTGATGGGACTTTAGACATAAATATATCACTCTGATTGATCAGTTTTAATTCATCTTTAAAGATGAAAACAAAGAATCACACATTCGATGTGCATAAATATAACGACTTAACACTGTCGCGGCCTAAATATAGGTATCTATACCCATCAGAAGCTCTGAGCCGCCGCTAGAGACAGGTTCGATCGCTTGCTCAGTTGTTAAGTAGGTTTGTAAAGCGTTGCGCAGGCTCGTAGGCAGGTCATCAAAAGAAGGAATGGGACTAAAAATTGATTCGCTTTTTGCTGCTTGTGCATTGAAGCGTTGAATATCAGCCTTGGCTTGCACAATATCACTCGGCGGACGTCGGCTATGTTGCTGTTGAATTCGCAGTTCATTAACTTGGGAAGAAGGCTCTGATGATTGAGTACGTAGGCGCGCGTCACCACTGGACAGTGGCAAGCTATTAAAACTATTAAAGCTATTACCTAAATGACTGATCGACAAAATACCAACCTATTGCTTACACGAACCGACTGGATATGCTTCTAAACGCTTATGAATTATAAAGCGGCTTGAGCGACCGCGAAACCCCACAATGTTAAAGATATTAAGTATTCAAGCCCTCACTAAATCATAGCCAGCAAGACAACACCTAAAACTAAACGGTACCAAACAAAGGGCATAAAGCCGATGCGCTCAAGTAATTGTAAGAATAGCTTGATACATAAATAAGCACTGATGGCTGAAACAACCACACCTAAGGCTAATTGCAGCCATGAAAAAATCGGCGGATCACTCATCATATCAAGAATCGCATAGCCGCCTGCTGCCGCAATAATTGGAATGGAAAGTAAAAAAGAAAAGCGCGCACCATCGGTTTTCGATAAGCCCAGCAATACCGCAGCAGTAATGGTCACGCCCGAACGCGAGGTACCGGGAATCAATGCCAAGACTTGAGCAAAACCAATCAACAATGCAATACGCCAGGTTATTTCAAGCGCCACACGCTGCCGACGACTTTTAACATCTGCAAATCCTAATAACACACCAAAAAATAAGGTTGCCACAGCAATAACGGTGGTCGACCGTAAGTGCACTTCAATAAAGTCTTTTGCTAGTAAGGCCACAATAATCGCTGGCAAGGTTGCGGCTATGACCATCCACGCTAACCTAGCATCAGTAGAAAGCGGCTGGCCACGATGCGAAGATACACTCAGTAACCATGCGCGTGTCATATTGATAACATCTTGACGAAAATAAATAACCACGGCGAGCAATGAACCAACGTGTACGGCAACATCAAAGGCAATACCTTGATCGGGCCAATCAAATAATTGCGCCGGCAAAATAAGATGCGCAGAACTTGATATCGGTAAGAACTCGGTCATACCCTGAATTAATGCGAGAATAATGGTTTGTAATGTATC
>JABIQF010000244.1 GCA_018668095.1 Cellvibrionales bacterium | reverse complement strand
CGTGTTTCAGAGAAGCGCTTGATTAATGTGCTGTTGTTGGCGTCCAGATAAATGATATTGGTGTCGACGACATCTGGAATTTCAGCCATTAATTGTGGAAAACATGATAAATCGGTAGGGATATTTCGAGCATCAATGCTAACGGCTATTTTGACATTACTGTGATCGTCATGATGATCAACATCGATAGCTTGCTTCGCGAGTGCGGGGAGTAAGCCAGCGGGGAGGTTATCAATGCAGTAAAAGTCTAAATCTTCAAGCATGTTAAGAGCCGAGCTCTTTCCCGATCCAGATCGTCCACTAATTATCACGAGCTTCATACTATTATTCTCTATTAAGTATTCTTTCTTAAATTGTTCTTATCGATTAAACGCTTGCGCAGCCGTTGCTAGTCTAGATTAAGTTGTGTGAGCATATTTTTGAGTGAGTTAGCATCGGTTGCTTGGCGTATCTTTTGACAAAGTGATTCTTGGCTTAATATTTTTGCCATTAGCCCTAAAATAGCGAGATGTTCATCGGTGGATTCTTCGGGTACGATTAATGCCCAAAGTAAATCGACGGGCTTGCCATCTCGGGCATCAAAATCAATGCCGTTATCCAAAGTTAAAATGGCTGATTGGGCTTGTGTGCAACCGGAAAAACGGCAATGTGGTATGGCAATGCCGTTTTCTAGTGCAGTGCTACCGAGTTTTTCTCGACTGGTAAATGCATCGAAAACTAAATCCTGATTGAGATTGTTATCGTTTTCTGCAAATAGACAAGAGAGTGTCTGTAGCGATTTTTTTTTGCTGACGATACTCGCATGAAGCTGTATCCGCGCTGTAATAAGTAATGAGTCGAGCATGGTTAGTCGTCATACTCCATGATGTCATCATCAGCGGTTACGATGTCGAGCGGTTGCTGTTTAAGACTTTCACGATGGTGTTTGCCTTGTGTTTTTTCTTTGTGCTTTATGATTTGTCTATCGAGCTTATCGGCAAGGCCGTCGATGGCTGCGTACATATCTTGATTTTTTGCATTGGCAAATAAGTCTGCGCCTGATACATGCACCGAGGCCTCGGCTTTTTGTACGGCTTTTTCGACGACTAAGGTGACGTCGATATTGGTGATTTGATCAAAGTGTCTCTCGAGTCGATCAAATTTACTCAATACGTATTCTCGTAGTGGGTGAGTAACTTCAACATGATGACCGCTGATATTGATTCGCATAGACTTCTCCTAATTAATGCACTGATTGAAAAAAAAGTATTAGCCGTTATTAACGGCGAACACATTGGCAATAAATGATGATTGTTTAAGACGATTAAAGTAAGGCGATTGTGTCGAAAATGATTTGCAGAACACACTTTTTAAAAAAGCATGATAGAAAATTTGGATGTTCGTCAAGATTGCAAGCGAGTAACTTGATTCGATGTGTAAATGGCGTGGCTTTAAACGCGGATCAGTAGCGTTTATTTTTTTCACATTATTGACCTAGTTGAGAGAGTTGGTCTTATTTTAGTGCCGTTATAAAAGCGCGGAACTAAAAACTTTATAACTTAATTTTTGGTAATTAAATATTGGGTATATGATCGTTTAACAGCTAAATACGCTATAAAACAGAGATATAGCAGCTATTGATAGAGCAACTATTAATGAACGGCTATATCTACTTATCTCCACATCAATAATTACAGAGTATCGTAATTTTGACTGCATTCCAAGTCTGTAGTTCGACTATCGTTTAAGTAATCCGTTTTCGCTCATTAGAAGGCGGTATGGACATTGACTCACGATACTTAGCCACAGTTCTTCTCGCTACTTTAATACCTTGATCATCAAGTAGATTAGCGATTTTATTATCGCTCAACGGTTTACGAGTATTTTCTGCAGAAACTAACTTTTTTATTATGGCGCGAATGGCTGTCGATGAGCATTCTCCGCCTTCGGCAGTGGCAACATGACTAGAGAAAAAATATTTGAGTTCGAAAATTCCTCTAGGCGTATGCATGTATTTTTGCGTAGTCACTCTGGATACTGTTGATTCATGCATCTCAACATCGGTAGCAATATCGTGAAGCACTAACGGCTTCATCGCTTCTTCGCCGTGCTCTAAAAACTCACGCTGGTGTTCAACAATGCGCGAGGCTACTTTTAATAATGTTTCATTACGACTGTGCAGGCTTTTTAGAAACCATTTTGCTTCTTGTAAGTTATCTCTTAAAAACGTGTTATCAGAGCTGCTGTCGGCGCGCTTTACTAGCGAGGCGTACTCAGTGTTGATGCGTATTTTAGGTGCGATGTCAGGATTTAATTGAACGAGCCATCGGCCTTTATGTTTTTCAACGAATACATCGGGCACAACATATTGCGCGGCATTATCTTGATAGGCATCACCGGGTTGTGGATTTAGGCTTCTAATGAGTTGAATGACTTCGCCGAGCTCATGTTCTTTTAAGCGAGTGCGGCGAATGAGTTGTGTGAAATCGCGAGAAGCTAACAAGTTAAGATGTCGATTAATGATTTGCGCGGCTTGTTCGCGCCAAGGTGTTTGTGATGGCAGTTGCGCGAGCTGTACCATCAAACAATCAGTTAAATCAGTACTGGCCACGCCAAGCGGATCAAATTGTTGGATGCGATGACGAACCGCTTCAATTTCATCAAGTTCAATTTCAAGTTCGTCATCAAAGGTTTCGAGTAGTTCTTCGGGCGATATGCTGAGCATGCCACTAGGGGCGAGTGCATCAATAATCGCTGTGGCAATAAGCTGGTCGATATCACTCATTGGCGTTAAATTAAGCTGCCACATTAAATGGCTGCTGAGCGATTCAGCGGAGGAATTGCGATTGTCTAAATCGGCCATCTCATTAAAATCAAGACTTTGACTGCCGGAGCTAGTTGGTGCGTTAGTGTAAACATCGTCCCAGTTACTCTCTACTGGAAGCTCACTCGGTATATTGTCTTGCCAGTCAGCGTCATCATTTCGACTGGTGTCGTCTTTATCTACCGGCGTTTCCGCGGCATTGGCAGCAATATAGTCATCACCCACTGTTTCGATGATGCTGTCAGTATTACTGTTGTTATTTGCATTGGCTTGCAGATCTGTCGCGCTATCGTTGTTTTCAATATCCGAATTGTTGCTAGTATCATTTTCTTCCGATACTTCAAGCATGGGGTTGGTATCAACGATTTCTTGAATTTCTTGTTGTAAATCTAAGGTAGACAGTTGCAGTAGGCGAATCGCTTGTTGGAGCTGGGGGGTCATTGTTAAATGCTGACCCATTTTTAGCTGAAGCGATTGTTTCATAGACGTTTTCTGTTCAATGATCTCAGTAATAGAGCTTAGTGGGTTTAAGTCGAGCGGGTCTGAAAGGTGGGGTTTCTTGCCGTCGTCTTTGCTGTCTTAATACGATCTGATGCTGCTTGATAATGCGACTCTTGATAATGAGCAGATAGGATCGAAAAATGACCTCGTATGGGTAGAGTGTAGTCTCGTGATTAGTAGTAAGCAAGACTAATGCCAAAAGATAAAAAACTTGACTTTTTGTGGAATCGTTTTTTCTGGAAACGCAGGGAATCAGCCTTTCTTATTCTTGTTTTAGAATGAGATAAGTCGCTGGTGAGGGCGTTAGGTCGCGATTGCTGAGGATCTAGTGCCAGTTATATTCTAAATTGATGACCAAGGTAGGTGTCACGAACTTTTTGGTTATTAAGGATGGTCTCAGTGCCGCCCTCGGCAATAATATTGCCTTCACCCACAATATAAGCGCGTTCGCATATATCCAATGTTTCGCGGACATTATGATCGGTAATTAACACGCCAATACCACGGTTTTTGAGTTGAGTAATAACGTTTTTGATGTCGTTGACTGAAATGGGGTCGACGCCAGCAAAGGGCTCATCTAGCAACATAAAGGCAGGGTCGCTGGCCAATGCGCGGGCAATTTCTACGCGCCGTCTCTCGCCCCCAGACAGCGACATACCAAGACTGTTTTTAATATGGCTGATATGGAACTCTTCTAACAGTTCATCACGTTTTTGGATGCGTTCGGCACGACGAAGATCGCTGCGTGTTTCCAAAATAGCAGCAATATTATCGGCAACGGTTAGCTTTCTAAAGATAGAGGCTTCTTGCGGCAGGTAGCCGAGGCCGAGTCTAGCGCGTTCATGTATGGCTTTATGAGTAATATTGGCATCATCCAAAATAATGGTGCCTTGGTCAGCTTTAACAATACCCGCAATCATATAAAAGCAGGTGGTTTTGCCTGCGCCATTAGGACCGAGTAAGCCGACAACTTCACCGCTGTTAATTTCTAGTGATACATCGCTAATCACTTGACGTTGTCGGTAACTTTTAGCGAGATGTTGTGCAGTGAGCTTACCCATAGTTACTTGGCGCCGTTAGTTGAGCTGGGGTTGATAATAGTATGAACGCGAGTGTTTTTATTATTCGGATCGGCTTGTGCTTTGACTCTCTCTTCACGAATAAAGTATTCAATTTTTTCACCGGTGACTTTTGAGCCAACTTGATCGATTGAGGCGTTATCTTCAAGCAAGATAATACCTTCTTTAATAGCATAGCGAATAGTATTGCCTTCAGCATTAATCGGATTGGGTTCATTAGCCAATTGCTGGGTGAAACGCGCAGGTTTACCATTGGCAATAATATGAGAGATATTGCGGCTGGCTGTGGCATCGGTTTGTATCGAGCTTTGGATGGTAACGGTATCGGCTTTAATGGTGAGGTCGCCTTGCTCAATAGAGACATTGCCGCGATAAATAGTGACGCCGTTTTTTTCATCTTGTTCCGCGCTGTCGGCTTCAATCGCAATGGGTGCAGATCGATTGTCGCTAGTATTTAAGTTGGCGGCAGAAGCTTGATGGCATATAAATAGAGACAAGCTAACTATTAGTGTTAGGCTTTTTGTGAAAGAAACGCCATGAATGGGTTTACGGTTGAACAATGCTTTTTACCTCCGAAAGTAATTGCCAGCGTTGATCGATTAAGTTCCCTTGTAGTCCTGTTGCATGAGTGGTGGACGTCGGTGTTTTGATCACAACGGGGCTTTGGGTCAGTATTTGTTGCACAGTGGCATTTAACGTTAGCGACTGTGTTTGAAGCTGTACCGCAGTGGCTGAGTCATTGACTAATACGTTACCTATCAGTTCCGCAGTATCTCCATTATTGGTTAAATAAGCTAAATTTGCCGCAATAGACTGGCTCGGCTGACCATCTTCATAGGCCGTGATTTTCGGATCTAACATTCTTAAATAATCTTGCTGTTGTTTGTCGTTACGTTCTTCTTGTAAGCTTATTTGTGAATCTATCGTTTTAGCGTTAAAAAAATCAGCTTGATTAGTGCTCATGGTTAGCTGCAGTTGCCCTGTGGAGTCAAAGCGTTTAATTACCACATCTGTACTACTGCTATCTGGCGATACACTTTGGTTGTCGAGTGCTTTTTTTCCTGTCGGTAGAAATTGGTTTTGACTAATGCCGATAACGTAATAGGTGATAATAACGATGCTAATGGTCAGCGTTAGAATATTCCGAGTACGTTTTCTGCGTGTTTTTTTTATCATATTTAAAATCAGACGATATGTTAAAGGTCAGAAGATATTAAATTAATTTTTTGTTTCTGCCGATGAGCCTAAAGATGCACCTAAAAAAGGTTTGATACTGGCATCGAATAAATCATTTGCTTGTAATAATAAATCGGCAAGCTCTCTTACTGCACCAGCGCCGCCGCATTTAGTTGAAATCCAATCGGCATACTGCTTAACAACATCATGACCATTAGCAACCGTTGTTCCGAAGCGGCATTGCATAATAGCGCTTAGGTCCGGTAAATCGTCACCCATATAAGCGGTTTGCTCAAGTGTTAATCCAGTTTTTTTTAGTAATTCGTTAAGCGCAGTAATTTTATCTTCTCTGCCTTGCACTACATGCTGAATAGACAGCTCACGCGCGCGGCGACTTACAATATTGGATTCACGTCCAGTAATGATGGCAACAATAATACCTTGATCTTGCAGGAGCTTAATGCCGAGTCCATCAAGGATACTAAAACATTTTAGCTCTTCCCCATTGTTGCCGTAATGCAGTTTGCCATCGCTTAATACACCATCGACATCAAGTGCTAATAATTTAATACCACGAGCGCGCTCACGTGTTTCGGCGCTAAGCGTATTTTTGACTGACGGCGTATCCATTATGCTAAACCTGCTTTAATAAGAGTATGAATGTGAACAACGGCACAAGGTGTGTTGTCGGTATTAACGACAACGAGTGTAGAAATATTATTTTCTTCCATAATATTTAATGCTTCTGCAGCCAGCATGTCGGGATGCACTGTTTTGCAATTAGCTGTCATCAATTCAATGATGGCGGTGGTGTGTAAATCTTGTCGTTTATCTAACGCTCTTCGTAAGTCGCCATCTGTGAAGATGCCACTCAATGTACCGTCGTTGCCTATGATGGTTGTCATACCCAAACCCTTTTGAGTAATTTCCATAAGGGCATCGCTAAGCGGTGTTTCGGGTTGTACTTTAGGAAAGTCACTTTGCATGACGTCGCTGACTTTGAGTAAAAGTCGTCTGCCAAGTGCGCCACCTGGGTGTGAAAAGGCAAAGTCTTCGGCGCTAAAGCCGCGCGCTTCTAATAAGGCCACCGCCAGTGCGTCACCCATTACCAATGTCGCTGTGGTACTTGAAGTAGGAGCAAGCCCAAGTGGGCAGGCCTCTTCTTTAACATGAACATCTAAATGGACATCGGCGGCAAGGCTTAACGTTGATGATGGATTTCCCGTCATTGCTATTAAGGGTGCACCAATGCGCTTAATGAGTGGTAGAAGTGTGACGACTTCATTGGTGGTGCCTGAGCCAGATAAGGCAATAACGACATCGCTGCTGGTTAACATGCCCAGATCACCATGGCTGGCCTCAGCTGGGTGCATAAAAAAAGCGGGAGTGCCAGTGCTGGCCAGTGTGGCGGCTATCTTATTGGCGATATGACCCGATTTCCCCATACCTGTAACAACCACGCGACCTGTGCAGGCGATAAGGGTTTCGCAGGCGGCGCTAAAATGGCTATCGATACGATTATAGAGGGCTTCGATTGCCTGTTGTTCAAGACGGACAGTGCGTTGTCCGGCTTCAATAAATGCGTGTTTTGTCATCGGTTTCTGCTTTATTTCAAGAGTATTTAGCATAGTTGTAGTGACCATTATCCATAACGGTTAAAAGGCTATTGTAAATCGGTCGCCGTTGAGATTCCGCGCCTGTGCGCGTGATTAGTTGGCACCTGTGGATACCTAGCTTACTGCCTAAAAAATAACCGATATAAAAGATTTTAGCTGTTGTTGATAAATATAACCGCGTAATAGGCGATGTAAGCGGCGATAAATAGTAAGCCGATTACCCGGCCTATACCTTGGCTGGTGTTACGGATGCGAGTTTTGACCCACATGATTATGACTAAAGCTAAAGTCAGAAGGGCCATGGTGAATAAATCGCGACTAATGACCGATGGTTCGAGCGAAGTAGAGGCGATAATGCCCGGCAAAGCCATGACAGCCAATAAATTGAGAATATTGGAGCCGACGATATTGCCTATGGCTATTTCATGATGACCTTTCAGTGCGCTGGTCACTGAGGCGGCGAGTTCGGGTAGGCTAGTACCTAATGCAACAATGGTTAGGCCTATCACCATGGGGCTGACACCCATATATTCGGCCAAGTTACTGGCTGATGACACCAGAAGATCGGCAAAGCCGAGCAGGGCAGTTAGGCCGAGAACGAGCCATAGTATTGACTTCCAAACCGATAAATCAGGGATTTCGACATCGTTTTCGACACTTATCGCTGTTTCGCCGAGTGTTTTGGACTGTTTGTTGGTATTCCGTGCATGACGAATAAGGATGACTGATACCGGAATGGTAGAGCCCAATAGAATCCAGCCTTCTATATAAGTGAGTCGGTAATCCCATAAACACACAGCCGCTAAAACCGTGACGGCTAGCAGTAGTGGAATTTCTAGACGCATTAAACCGGCATTAACAGGAATTGTGGCGATGAGAGCGGTAACGCCCAACACCAAACCGATATTAGCGATGTTAGAGCCAATGGCATTACCAACACCCATGGCAGGAATGCCGTTTAATGCGGCATCGGCCGATACAATCATCTCGGGTGCCGAGGTGCCAAAAGCAACGACCGTGAGGCCAATCATCATGGGTGTCATGCCAATATGTTTAGCGACAGAGGCGCTGCCGCTAACAAATAAATTAGCACCCCAAACTAGGCCGATTAAGCCAATAATGAGAAATAGTAGATCAAGAACGAGAATCGACATAAAGTTAGGCACAGTTATCTTGAGTGGTCATGGTTGAACGATGGCTGAGTTGTCAATACTATGGGTTAATCCGTATCCAAATATACTGCAAATTTGTCTGGTATTTTACCTTTGTGATTTATCACTTAAGCATGAGAAAATAACGCTGGTTATTCTATCCCAACCAGTAGCTGCCATCGTCGATTATTAAGGCCGCGACTATACAGTAGGGTCAAGTCATGCTCAATGAGCGTCTTGGTTTAGGCTGCATTGAATCAATGTTTGGCTTGTTTTTATTGGGGTTGTCCGTGATTGGGACTATCAGCTATGGCTGCTGTCATAGTTTTGCGCCGTTTTCAGTCTTATGGCTTATCAGTAGATGATCAATAGATTGCCTATAAATTATCAATCGAGTATGAATAAAAGGTAGAGTGTTTAATGATGCAGAGTAAATGGATGATTAAGAATGGATTTTCAGCGGGCCGAAAATGCTTAATGCTAGCCGCATTGATGCTAAGTAGTGTTTTTGCACTTGCTGAGTCAGTCCCTGCGGTTTCACAGGCGTCTTCGTCTACTCAAGAGCAGTCGCTATCAGCCTATCAAGTTGTAGACACTATTACCGCCCAATTGCTGGTACTGATTGATGATGCTAAGCAGTATGTCGATGAAGACGAAGAGCGGTTTTTTACTGAACTCGATGTTTTGTTGCGTCCTTTTATCGATTTTAGATCTTTTGCTCGTGCGGTAATGGGGCGACATGCCAGCTCTAAAAAGATGGCCTCACTCGCTGAAGTTGAACGCGTGCAATTAAATGCTCAAATTGATCGTTTTAGTGAGATTTTTTTAAGTGCATTAATCCAAACCTATGGCAAAGGTTTATTGGCTTTTGATGGCGAAGAGATTGAGGTTGTTCCACCAGCGGCTAATGCTAAACCACAATCCAAAAAAGTGGTTGTTAAGCAGCTGATTTACGGCGACCGAAAAACGCCTTATGAGGTTCAGTACTCAATGCGTATGGGTAGTGATGGTGATTGGCGTTTACGTAATATGGTTGTTGAGTCTATTAATCTAGGTAAAATTTATCGCAACCAATTTGATAATGCCTTTAAAGTCTACGAAGGTGATATTGATCGCGTTATTGATGGTTGGATTGTGTCGGGCGCGCCAGAAGCAGCGGCAATGAATAATTAATTAATATCGAAGATGTTCAGTGTTGAAATCTTTGATGTGAAAAAGAAAACGATTAAGTAAAAAATAGCGCGCATTAGTGTGCTTTAACAGAGAGTTAGTCACATGCAAGAAGAAGTATCCCGATTGATACGTGAGCAAATAACCGTAGAGCACTTAGACGTTGAAATGGCCGGTAATCATTGTACCGTTACTGTTGTCAGTGTTGATTTTGAAGGGCTTTCGCCGGTTAAAAAACAACAACGTATTTACCAATGTTTAAATGATAAAATTGCCTCTGGTGAGATTCATGCCGTTAATATTCGTGCCCTCACTCCTTCGCAGTGGAACCCCGCTGCTTAATTAAAACTTATAAGATAAATTTTAATGGATAAATTATTAATTAATGGCCCATCACGTATTGATGGTGAAATTCGAATCTCAGGTTCTAAAAATTCAGCGCTACCTATTTTGGCGGCAAGTTTGCTTAGTAAGGGTTCTGTTAAAATTAGCAACCTGCCACATTTGAATGATGTGACAACTATGATCGAATTGCTTAGCTGTTTAGGCGTCGATTTAATGATTGATGAGAAGCTAGGTGTTGAAATTGAAGCGGCGACTATCGAAGAGTGCACTGCGCCTTATGAGTTGGTAAAAACCATGCGTGCCTCAATTTTGGTGTTGGGCCCATTATTGGCACGTTTAGGTACGGCTAGAGTGTCATTTCCAGGTGGTTGCGCCATTGGTAGTCGCCCCGTTGATTTGCACTTGCGGGGTTTCGAGGCTTTGGGTGCAACCGTGACTATTGATGGTGGCTACATAGAAGCTAAGGTTGATGGGCGCTTAAAGGGCGCGCACATCTTTATGGATAAGGTCACGGTAGGTGGCACAGAAAATATTTTAATGGCTGCAACGTTGGCGGAAGGCCAAACCATTATTGAAAATGCAGCGCGTGAACCTGAAGTCGTTGATCTAACGAATTGCCTTATCGCTATGGGCGCAAAGATCACCGGTGTTGGCACCGACAAGTTGATCATTGATGGTGTAGAAGAATTATCGGGTTGCGACTTTGCCGTGATGTCTGATCGTATTGAAGCGGGCACTTTTTTAGTGGCCGCGGCTGCAACGCGTGGCCGTATTAAGGTTAAGGATGTTGATCCGTCTTCATTGGAGGCTGTGTTAGCTAAATTGGAAGAGGCGGGCGCTAAGTTAGAAGTGGGCGACGATTGGATTAGCCTTGATATGGAAGGTCGCAAGCCTAAAGCAGTTGATATTCGCACGGCGCCATACCCCGCTTTCCCAACCGATATGCAGGCGCAATTTACGGCAATGAACAGTGTTGCCGATGGCGTGAGTACGGTTGTTGAGACTATTTTCGAAAATCGTTTAATTCAGACGCATGAAATGAATCGAATGGGCGCTAAAATTCGTATTGAAGGCAATACGGCCATTGTTGAGGGTACTGAAATGCTAACAGCTGCGCCGGTTATGGCCTCGGATTTACGAGCATCAGCCAGTTTAGTTATTGCGGGACTTTGCGCAACGGGCGCTACATTGGTTGATCGTATTTACCACATAGATCGCGGCTACGAATGTATTGAAGAGAAAATGCAGTTACTTGGTGCCAGTATTCGACGCGTGCCAGGACGCTTAAGCCGTGAGCAAAATCTTGATGAAGGCGCTGATTCATAAGATTTGATAATCAAGGTCTGACAGTTAAAGTTTAACAATCAGAACTTAAAAATCAGCCTTTAATTAATGGCTGTTAAAAACAATAGTTAAAACGTTATATAAAGAGATTTCATGATTACCATCGCCTTAACTAAAGGACGCATTTTAAAAGATACCCTGCCATTGTTGTCGGCAGCAGGTATTGTGCCCGAAGAAGATATATCGAAGAGTCGCAAATTGGTTTTTGCGACTAACCGTTCCGATGTGCAATTGTTAGTCCTGAGAGGGGCTGATGTGTTGACCTATATTCGCTATGGTGCAGCCGATATGGGTGTCGTGGGTAAAGATATGTTGATGGAAGATGGCGGTGCACAATTATATGAATTACATGATCTTGGTATTGCTCGTTGTCGTTTGATGACGGCGACGAAAAAAGATCAGGCCGGTATCGCTTACCAGTCACGCATTAAAGTAGCTACTAAATACGTCAATATTGCTCAGCGCTATTATGCCGAGCAAGGCGTGCAAGCCGACATTATTAAACTCTATGGCGGTATGGAATTAGCTCCGATTATGGGCTTGGCTGATGAGATTGTCGATATTGTTGATACCGGTAAAACGCTGGTTGCCAACGGCTTAGAAGAAGCGAATTTTATTGCGGATATTAGTTCGCGTTTAGTCGCCAATAAGGCGTCAATGAAAGTGAAACACGCAGAGCTTAAAGTGATAAGCGATGCAATTGCAGCGGCGGTTAGTGAGTGATGATATCTAACACTTCTACTCAGTCATTATCGGTGCGGCGCTTATCGGCAAGTGATAGCGATTTTTCTGACGATTTAACGGCCTTGACGGCATGGTCTGCAGTGGCTGATCACGCGCTGGATTCAACGGTACGTGATATTTTGGATCAGGTGCGCTCTCAAGGCGATAGTGCAGTCGTCGATTTCACCGCTAAATTTGATCGCTTCGCTGTTTCATCAATGGCTGAGCTGACGATTAATCGCGAAACGATTCAGCAGGCATTAGTCGATATTGATCCTGCTATTCGAGAAGCCTTAGAGCAAGCAGCGCAAAGAATTGATGTTTTTCATCAGCGACAAAAACAAGAATCATGGCAATACACCGACGAAACTGGGACTTTGCTAGGGCAAAAAGTTACCCCGTTACAGCGAGTGGGTATTTATGTTCCGGGCGGAAAAGCGGCTTATCCTTCGAGTGTATTGATGAATGCTATTCCTGCTAAAGTGGCGGGCGTCGAAGAAATTATTATGGTGACACCCACGCCTGCTGGCGAGGTGAATCAAACGGTATTGGCGGCGGCGGCTGTGGCAGGCGTTGATACTATTTTTAGTATCGGGGGCGCTCAAGCGGTTGCAGCTTTAGCTTATGGTACTGAAAGTATTCCGCGCGTTGATAAAATTGTTGGACCGGGCAATCGTTTTGTCGCTTGTGCTAAAAAAATGGTCTTTGGTGATGTCGGCTTAGATATGCTGGCAGGGCCATCAGAAATTTTAGTGATATGCGATGGCAAGACCCATCCTGATTGGATAGCGATGGATTTATTTTCGCAGGCCGAGCACGATGAAGATGCGCAGGCACTATTGATTTCACCTGATCCAGATTTTCTGGATGCGGTTGAAGCCAGTATGAATCGATTACTGCCGTCGTTAGAGCGTCGCGATATTATTGAGCGTTCGATTAATTCGCGGGCCGCGTTTATTTTAGTTGATGATTTAGCGCAAGCAATGACCGTGTCTAATGCGATTGCACCAGAGCATCTTGAGTTATCGATAGATGATCCTGATCAATGGCTAGATGCTATTCAGCATGCAGGTGCTATCTTTATGGGTCGCCACACGCCAGAAGCCTTAGGTGATTATTGTGCTGGCCCTAATCACGTTTTACCTACATCGACCACGGCGCGTTTTGCCTCGCCGTTAGGTGTTTATGATTTTCAAAAGCGCAGTTCGTTGATTCAATGTTCGCCGCAATCATCTGCGAATATTGGTCAAATAGCCTCTGTGTTAGCGCGCAGCGAATCATTGACTGCGCATGCGCGCTCGGCAGAGCTTCGAATAGATGCAGCGCAAAAAAAATCTTAATAAGCCGTTTTAATAAAGCAGTGTGTTATGAATAAATCGACTGACAATCCTTCATTATGGAGCCCATTGCTTAATGGGCTCGATCCCTACGTGCCTGGCGAACAGCCGGCGACGCAAGGCCTAGTGAAGCTGAATACTAACGAGAGCCCTTATCCGCCATCACCCGCGGCCTTGGCAGCTATAACTGATGCTGCCGGTGAAAGCTTGCGTTTATATCCGGACCCTGAATCGTCAGGTTTAAAAGCGGTTATTGCCGATTATTTTTCTGTTACCTCAGAGAATGTTTTTGTTGGCAATGGCTCAGATGAAGTGCTCGCGCATGCTTTTAACGCGTTTTTTCGACAAGATTTACCGATACTGTTTCCGGATTTAACCTACAGTTTTTATCCGGTTTACTGTCAGCTATACAATATTGAATACAATCTTATTCCCTTAAATGCTCAGTTTGAGATTGATATAGCCGATTATCAGCAAGCGAATGGCGGTATTATATTTCCTAATCCCAATGCTCCTACCGGTATTGGTTTAGCTCGGCAGGCGATTATTGATTTGCTAGAAGCTAATCCTAATTCGGTTGTCATTGTTGATGAGGCCTATATTGATTTTTCTCAGTGCTCTGATGCTGAGACATCGGCCGATAGCGTCGCCTCGGTGATCGATTTAACCCAGCAATATAATAATTTACTGGTGGTGCACACCTTGTCTAAATCACGCGCCTTTGCGGGTATGCGAGTAGGCTATGCGATAGGGCACCCGCACTTAATAAAAGGGCTGCAGCGAGTTAAGAATAGCTTTAACTCCTATCCGGTTGATCGTCTAGCAGAAGTGGCGGCCATTGCGAGCTTTCAGGATGAGCCTTACTTTCAGTCGGTTAAAGACAAGGTAATTGCTAATCGTCAGTTATTGGTTGAGCGGCTTCAATCGTTAAATTTTGACTGCCTGCCATCATCAGCTAATTTTGTTTTAGTTAGGCATGACCAGCTTGATGCCGAAAAACTTGCCGAGCAATTGCGTGAGCATAAGATTATTGTTCGCTATTTTGCGACACCGCGTATCGCGCAATTTATTCGGATCACGGTGGGCACTGAAGAGCAAAATCAGCTGTTGCTGGATGTGATAAGCACTCTTCTTGAGGGTTAAATTTCTTTTTTTAAGTTCAAATTTCTCTTCTAAAGTTCAAATTTCTCTTTTTAAGTTCAAATGCACTCTTTTTTGAGTTCAAATTCTTGGCTTATTATCGTCGTCTTAAGCTTTTTTTCTACTGCCAGCTAGGCGACTTTAGTGCTATTTTCAATTTTTAGTGGCTATTAACTGATCTTTTTTGAGAGGGTCTAGTATTATCGTCCGATAATTTAATAGCTTAATCGTCTAAGAAATATTTTTTATATCTAATAAAAATATATTACAGGCCAAAGTTAATGTAGAACATTAGGTTTGGGATTTAGTTGCATGTATTCACTTCAAAAGCTCGAAATTGACTTATACTCCACCTCGCAATACTTCTATTAACTGATT
This sequence comes from Cellvibrionales bacterium, assembly GCA_018668095.1. Taxonomy (GTDB): domain Bacteria; phylum Pseudomonadota; class Gammaproteobacteria; order Pseudomonadales; family UBA7434; genus UBA7434. Next base: position 15,283 of record JABIQF010000244.1, on the reverse strand, counting down.
GATTTATATAATAAAAATAGTACTCAACAGTACTTGCATACCGCTCTCTGTGGCTCTATAGTGTATGAATGTGGTGTAAAGTGGTGATTTGTGGAAATTCCACGAGTTTTTCGCTGTTAATTTGAGACATATTCAGTCGATGCTTCGGGTCGGCTATTTTTTTCAGATAAGCCCAAACACATTCAAAGAGTGAAATAGCGTTGAGGAAGTCAATTGTTTAGAGGTGTAAATCCAATCAACATGGATGCCAAGGGCCGAATTGCGATGCCGAGCAAGTATCGCGATCGCCTTGTGGATGCCTGTGGGGGTCGATTGGTTGCCACTATTCATCTGCAAGTGAAATGTCTATTAATTTACCCATTACCTATTTGGGAAGACATTGAGCAAGAAATTCAAGAGCTTCCTACCTTAAAGCCTGAAGTCGGTCGCCTACAGCGATTGTTACTCGGTTACGCCTCAGATATTGATTTAGATGGCAGCGGACGTCTGTTGCTGCCAAGCGCATTAAGAGCGCATGCCGGTTTGGATAAAAAAGTAGTCCTCGTCGGTCAAGGTAAAAAGCTTGAGCTGTGGAGTGAGTCTGCTTGGGATGCTGAGAGAGAAAGTGGTTTAGGTCAGGCGGCAGATCAGCCTTTACCTGAAGAACTCTTTACGATTTCGCTTTAATGGCGGCTAACGATACAAGTGAGTTGACAGTGTTAACGCATGAAGCTGTTTTGGATGTAGCGACGGTTGATGGTTGGTTTACAGATCCTGATGGAATTTATATCGACGGCACATTTGGCCGCGGTGGTCACAGTCGTTTGTTGTTAGAGCGATTATCAAGCAAGGGTCAGTTGTTAGTTATTGATCGTGATCCCGAAGCGATAGTGGTTGCCGAGCAGCTAGCCAAAGAGTTTAAGCAAGTCTCCGTTGCGCAAAGCGACTTTGCACAAATGGAGCAGTTAGTGATTGATCGACAATGGCAGGGAAAGGTCACCGGTATTTTGTTAGACCTTGGTGTTTCCTCGCCGCAGTTAGATGCAGCAGAGCGCGGCTTTAGTTTTATGCGCGATGGCGAGTTAGATATGCGCATGGATCCTAATTCGGGTCAAAGCGCGGCGCAGTGGTTGGCCATTGCTGAGGTAGACGAAATACGCGACGTGTTGCGCCAGTATGGCGAAGAGAAATTCGCAACGCGCATTGCTAGAGCTATTGTTGAAGTGCGAGCTGAAACACCAATAACAACAACTCATCAGTTTGCAGAAATTATTGATAATGCTATGCCGTTTGTTGAAAAGGGCAAGCATCCAGCGACACGCAGCTTTCAGGGTGTGCGCATTCATATTAACCAAGAGCTTCAGCAGCTTAAAAGCTTTTTGGACGGCAGTGTTGAATTGCTTTGTCATGGCGGACGTTTAGCGGTTATTAGTTTCCATTCATTAGAAGATCGCATTGTTAAGCGATTTATTCGCGATCAAGTGAATGGCGATCGACTTCCGGCGTCTGTACCGATTCGTGATGATGCCTTGAATCGTCGTATGAAAATGGTTGTTAAAGCAGGTAAGGCGAGTGATGCAGAGGTTAAGGGTAACCCACGTTCACGCAGCGCCATATTACGAGTCGCGGAGCGCTTGTAGTCGTTAAAAATAGATAGAAAGAGTAAAGCGCGTTAAACGCGTTGAAAAAAAAATCGAATCTGAGGGGATTCAAATACTAATGTCTGCGCTGAGCTTGTCACATCGACATCTTCAAATAGCTGCTTTGCTGCTATGTGTTGTTACGCTGTCTGCGCTGGCTGTCGTCCACACGTCATTTAAAAATCGTCAGTTATTTATTGAGTTGCAAGCCTTGCAGCTTGAAGCTACTCAGCAAAAAGTTAAGTTAGGTCGTCTGCTTATAGAAGAGAGTACTTGGTCGTCTTTGGCTGCGATTGAGCACACGGCCAGCACGCAGCTTTCTATGATGGTTCCTCGTCCCGATCAATTGGTTGTTGTCTCGACGTTAAGTCAGCAGGGTGATCGTTGATGGCGAATAAAAACCGCTTTAATAAATGGTCGTGGCGGGTTTATCCTTTTTGGGCTTTGTTGTTAGTGGCGTTAGTAGCGATTATTGTGCGCTTAGGTCAGTTACAGGTGACGGATAGTGAGCGTGGTCGTTTGTTTTTGCAGCAGCAGGGTGATGCGAGAGTATTGCGTACCGAAAAAATTCCAGCGAGTCGTGGTGAGATTGTTGATCGTAATGGTGAGTTGCTTGCTATTAGCACGCCGGTTAAATCGGTTTGGGTCAATCCATCATTGGTCGACAAAAGTGATGCGGGTATTCAGCGCTTAGCCACTGCCGTTGCGATGAGCGAAAAAGCGGTTCGTAAGAGGCTTTCAAGCAAGAGTCAATTTGTTTATTTGAAGCGCCAACTCGACCCACAAAAAGCCGACCGTATTCGCGCACTTGAATTAGATGGTGTGTTTTTTGAAACAGAATACAAGCGCTTTTATCCAGCCGGTGAAGTTGCCTCGCATCTGGTCGGTTTTACCGGTGTTGATGAGCACGGCCAGGAAGGCATTGAGTTATCGTATGACAGCTTATTAACTGCCGAAGCCGGTGTTAAGCAGGTAATGAAAAACGCCCATCACGAAATTATTAAAGATATTAAATTAGTCAAAGCGGCTACTGACGGTCAGCGTTTAGCTTTATCGATTGATATGCGATTGCAATATATTGCTTATCGAGAATTAAAAGCCGCAGTTACGAGTTATAAAGCGAAATCAGGCTCGATGGTTATTCTTGATGTGCACTCTGGCGAGGTGTTAGCGCTAGTGAATCAGCCTTCTTATAACGCTAATGATCGTAGTCAATTGCTTCCTGAAAATATGCGCAACCGTGCATTAATTGATTTGTTTGAGCCTGGCTCAACAGTGAAACCTTTTACGGTTATGGCTGCGCTGGAGTCTGGCGATTTTGATACCTCATCCATTATTGACACAACCAAAGGCTTTATTCGTTTAGATAATAAAAGTGTTTTTGATATTAAGGATTATGGGAAGATAGATCTTGCGACTGTGTTGAGTAAGTCGAGTAATGTCGGCACCAGTAAAATTGCATTGGACCTTGATATTGATCAGATGCAGGGTTTGTTTGCGCGTGCGGGGCTTGGCGAGTATTGCGCTACGGGTTTTCCGGGCGAGCAGGCAGGGTATTTGCCTAATCATCAGAAATGGGATGATATTCAAAAGGCAAATTTGTCATTTGGTCATGGTTTATCGGTAAATGCTGTGCAGTTAGCGCGTGCTTATGCTGTGATTGCCAATGATGGCATTAAGCATCCGGTTAGCTTGTTAAAGCTTAGTGATCAAGAGCGTGCTGTGAGAAATGCTGGTCGTTCAGGTGATCGCGTTATTTCTGCCAGCGTGACACGTGAAGTGCGTGAAATGATGATGGGCGTAGTTGAAAAGGGCGGAACAGGTACCCGGGCGAAAATTCCTGGTTACAGTGTTGCGGGTAAGACGGGTACAGCTCATCTCGTGGGTACCACTGGTTATGAGAAAAATAGATATCGCGCAACTTTTGCAGGTATGGTTCCTGCCTATTCTCCGCAATTAGTTGCGGTTGTTACTATTAGTGATCCCAGTGGCGAAAAATATTATGGCGGTGAAATTGCTGCGCCAGTTTTTTCACGTGTGATGCAATCGGCATTGCGCCTAATGAATATTACGCCTGATCGCTTACATGAGTTGGGCGAGCAAAATAGCGAGCATGTTGGTGTATTGGATGTCCCTGTTAACGCTGAGATAGATTCAGTGCGAGAGCAGCATGGAAGCGTTTAATATGACTAGCCACTTGCCTGCACAGGCCTTATCGCATCGACTCGTCAATATACTTTCTGGTTTGTTAGCTGAAAATAGCTTGCCTGATGATTGCGCAAATACAGTGATTACGGGTATCGCGACAGATAGTCGTAAAGTTATACCTGGCAATTTATTTATTGCGTTAAATGGTTTAACCGTTGATGGTCGTATTTATATCAATGACGCGATTGAGCGCGGTGCCATTGCTGTTCTCGCTGAAGCCGATGACTCTTTTTCTATTCGTAACAAGGGATCGGTTGCGATTATCTATTTGCAAAAACTCACTGAACACCTGAGTCAAATTGCCGGTCGTTTTTATGGCGACCCCACAGAAGACTTAAACGTTATTGGTGTTACTGGTACTAATGGTAAAACAAGCTGTAGTCATTTGATTGCAAGCCTTGCAACGACGATTGGTCAAAAAAGTGGCTTAATTGGTACCTTGGGTTATGGCATCTACCAAAAGGGTGATCTTGAGTTACAACAAACCGGCTTCACGACGCCTGATGCGGTTCAGCTTCAGGCTTGCATGCAAAAATTGCAGGAAGATAGCTGTAATGTTATTGCGATGGAAGTTTCTTCGCATGCCTTAGCTCAGCACCGTGTTGATGCAATACATTTTAATGTTGCGGTCTTTACTAACTTATCTCATGACCATCTCGACTTTCATAAAAATATGGCCAGCTATGCGGCAGCCAAGCGTCGATTATTTTCTTTTGATGGTATCGATGCTGCCGTAATTAATGCTGATGATGAGTTTGGTGAGCGTTTAGCGAAAGAGTTGCGAGCACATAGCAAGGTATTCACTTATTCAGTAAATAGCACGCAGGCAGATGTCTTTACGCAAAACACGTGTTATTCATTAAATTCAATTAGTAGTGATGTGGTGTCCCCATGGGGGCATGCCACTATAACGATTCCACTTATTGGTGAGTTCAATTTAAGTAATGCATTGGCAGCACTCACTGCTATGTTAGCGACAGGTGAAGATTTTAATACCTTAATAGCTGCTTTTAGCGAAGTGACTGCAGTTAAAGGGCGAATGGAAATTGTTAGTGATTCGTCATCGCAATCAGCTGATGATAAAACCGTTGTCGTTGATTACGCGCATACGCCTCAAGCTTTGGAGTTAGCATTAGCCGCTTTACGGTCGCATACCAAAGGACAGTTATGGTGTGTCTTTGGTTGCGGTGGTGATCGTGATAACGATAAGCGTGCAGCTATGGGACGCATTGCCAAAAGCTTGGCTGATAGCGTTGTAATTACTTCTGACAATCCTCGCAGTGAACCCCCCGCACAAATTATAGATGATATTTTACTTGGCATTGACGACATGCATGACGTCAATGTTGAGCCCGATCGCGCTGCAGCGATTGCCTTTGCCATTGAGCAGGCAGTAGCTGGCGATTTGATTTTAGTGGCAGGCAAGGGCCATGAGCAATTTCAAATTATCGGTGCTTCAAAGTTGCCGTTCAGTGATGCTGACCAAGTGCGACACTGTCTTTCTCATGAGCTTCATGAGGATTGCCAATCATGATGCGTGGAATTGATTTGCAGATGTTAGCCGCAGCTAATGATGGTGTGTTAACCGGTGAGAATGTCGCGGTTACGGGTGTTTGTATCGATAGTCGTAAGGCCGTTAATGGCGATGTGTTTGTCGCTTTAACCGGGTCTCAATTAGATGGTCATCAGTATATTGCTAATGCTGCAAAGCAGGGCGCAGTAGCGGCGATTGTCGAAAAAATTCAAGATATTTCTCTGCCGCAAATTGTAGTGACGAATTCTTTATATGCCTTAGGTATTATCGCAAAAGTGAATCGCGAGGCTTATAAAGGAAAGGTCGTGGCAATTACGGGTAGCTCAGGAAAAACCAGCTGTAAAAATATGTTAGCCGCAATTCTTGAGCAGGTTGGTAATGTCTGCGCTACACATGGCAACTTTAATAATGAAATTGGTTTGCCATTAACTGTGCAGCGCTTTAATGAGCATCACGATTATGCCGTATTAGAAATGGGTGCGGCTAAATCGGGTGATATCAACTATTTAGTGGGTATTGGTCAGCCGCATATCAGTGCTATTACTAATATCAATGAAGCGCATATCGGTGGTTTTGGCAGTATCGAAAACACCGCGAAAACGAAAGCTGAAATTTATAAAGACTTACCCTCAGAGGGTTGGGCCATTATTAATCGAGATGATAATTTTGCGAGTGATTGGCGTGAAAGTTTATCGGCTCAAGCGGCAAAAGGTCAGCTTATTGAGTGCGCTTTAACTGATAGCTATGCCAATGTTTATGCTAGCGACATTGAGCAGAATGTTGAAGGTTTACGTTTTAACGCGCATGTTCGTCTTGATGGTTCAGCGAGTCAGTTGCCTATAAAGATGAATTTTTTAGGGATCCATAATGTGCGCAATGCATTAATGGCCGTCGCTATGGCTAAGGCATTAAATGTGAGTGATGCCGATATTATTAAGGGCTTAGCTGTTGTTGCTCCTGAAAAGGGAAGGTTGTGTCGCGTTGCGGGCCGTAACCATTTGCAATTGTTAGACGATAGCTATAACGCTAATCCTCAGTCAATGTATGCGGCTATCGATGTATTAGTGTCTTTTAGTGGCCAAGAAAAAAACAGTATAGCCGTGTTAGGTGATATGGCTGAGCTGGGCAGCGATGCCGCTGCAATGCATTTTAATGTGGGTCAGTATGCTGCGCTTGCAGGTGTTGATTGCATTTATGTTGTCGGTGAATTTGCTGCGCAGACGCTGGCTGGTTTTAATCAGCAAAATGACAGCGAAACATTGGCATCATCATTATTGGCGCAGTCATTTAGTAGTCAGGATGCATTGATTACTCAATTATTATCAAGCGAATGCGAATCGTCAGTCGTGTTAGTGAAAGGTTCACGAAGTGCAGCAATGGATTACGTCGTCTCAGCATTGGATGTCAGTTCTGATGCTATCAATTTAGCGATTACAGGGGCGAAATAAGTATATGTTGATTTTATTATCTGAATACTTGCAGCAATATATTAGTGCTTTTTCAGTATTTCAGTATTTAAGTTTACGCGGCATATTAAGTGTTATGACGGCAATCATTTTTTCTTTAATGGTTGGACCTTGGGTTATTCGTAAGTTGAATTACCACCAAGTAGGACAGAGTATTCGTGATGATGGTCCACAAACCCATCTGGTTAAGGCTGGCACACCAACCATGGGTGGTGCTTTGATTCTATTGAGTATTTGTATGAGTACTCTGCTGTGGTCTGATCTAAGTAATCGTTATATTCAAGCCGTATTAGCCGTCACATTAATGTTTGGCGCTATAGGTTGGGTCGATGACTACCGAAAAGTGATTGAAAAAAATTCTAAAGGCCTAGCCGCTAAGTGGAAATATTTTTGGCAGTCAGCCGCCGCCATGACTGTTGTTTCTACGCTTTATTTTACGTCGACATTAGCTGCAGAAACACAATTGATAGTGCCTTTTTTCAAAGACTTTATGTTCGATTTAGGTTGGCTCTACTTGATTTTAGGTTACGTAGTTATTGTGGGTTCAAGTAATGCCGTTAATCTAACGGATGGGCTTGATGGTCTCGCTATTCTTCCTACCGTTCTTGTTGGTTCGGCGCTGGGTATTATTGCTTATCTCGCTGGGCATGCTGAGTTTTCGCGTTATCTGCACATTCCTTATATTCCTGGTGCCGGTGAGTTGGTTATTTACTGCGGCGCATTAGGTGGGGCGGGTTTAGGTTTTCTTTGGTTTAACACCTATCCAGCACAAGTATTTATGGGTGATGTCGGCGCTTTAGCATTGGGTGCTGCACTAGGTGTTATTGCGTTAATTACGCGCCACGAAATTGTGTTTTTTATTATGGCGGGTATTTTTGTTGCCGAAACACTCTCCGTTATTTTACAGGTTGCTTCATTTAAGTTGACCGGTAAACGTATTTTTATGATGGCGCCTTTGCATCATCATTTTGAATTGAAAGGCTGGCCAGAGCCGCGAGTGATTGTCCGTTTTTGGATTGTTACCGTAATGCTGGTGTTGTTTGGTTTAGCAACGCTCAAGCTGCGCTAAATCATTATTTCTATGTTTGCCAAAGTTGCCAATATAGAAAATGACCGTTTAATTATTAATGAATTAACTGATTTAACTGAAAGAAACGTAATGAATTTAATCCAAACAGATAAAAGACGTTTAATTGTGGGGCTGGGTATTACCGGCACATCCTGCATGCGTCATTTTTTGCGTCTGGGTTTATCATTTAGTGTCTTAGATACGCGTGAGCAGCCACCAGAAATTAAAGCGGTGTTAAAAGAGTTTCCTCATATCGATATTCGTTTTGGCGCTGGCCATGAAGAATGGGTTGATGAGGCAAATGAAATTTATATTAGCCCTGGTATTGCAAAGGATGATCCTTTGTTTGCAACGGCTATTAAGCATGGCGCTTTAGTCAGCGGTGATATCGATTTATTTGCTAGGCAGGTTACTGCGCCAGTAATTGCAATTAGTGGCTCTAATGCAAAAAGCACCGTCACAACGCTTGTAGGCGAAATGGCAAAGTGTGCGAATATCGATGCTGGTGTTGGCGGTAATTTAGGTGAGCCAGCTTTAGATTTATTATCGCCAAGCCGTGAAGCTTATGTGCTTGAGCTATCTAGCTTTCAGCTTGAGCGTTGCTCAGATCTACAGCCGAAAGTCGCTTGTCTATTAAATGTCAGTGCTGATCATATGGATAGGCATCAAAACATGATGGCTTATCATCAAGCTAAGCAGCGTGTTTATCGTGGTGCGCAGCATATTGTTTTCAATCGCCATGATCATTTAACGGCACCACTAAGAACGGTTGATGTTTCAATAAAAAGTTTTGGTTTGGATGTTCCTGATTTAGGTCAATTCGGCGTAAAAGCGATTGAAGGCCAACCTTATTTAGTCAAAGGTTTTGAGCCATTAATACCTGTGTCGGATATTCCTTTAATCGGCGATCACCATATTTTAAATACCTTGGCTGCATTGGCCATTGGTGATGCAGCGGGATTTCCATTGCCTGCCATGCAAATGGCTATTAAGCAATTTAAGGGTTTGCCGCATCGCTGTGAGTGGGTGGATGATGTTAACGGTGTTCGTTATATTAATGATTCCAAAGCGACGAATGTAGGCGCAACCGTTGCTGCTCTTAGAGGTTTGTCTTCTACCGTTAGCGGCAGTATCGTTTTGATTGCTGGCGGCCAAACGAAAGATGCTGATTTTTCAGCGTTAATCACCGCATTAAAGCCGCTGTCATGTAAGTTAGTTCTGCTAGGAGAGGGCGCTGATGCTATTGCTGCTCTAGCTTCAGATCAACATGAGGTGTTATTGGTTGATAGTCTTGAGCAGGCCGTGAGTGTTGCTGAATCGATTAGTCAAAAGGGTGATCTTGTATTGCTATCACCGGCCTGTGCTAGCTTTGATATGTTTAGTGGGTTTGAGCAACGTGGCAATAGCTTTAAAGCAGCCGTTGCCGCATTGTCGCCTACGTCGTCGGAGGCACAACAATAATGCCTCGGCTTTCTTCCTCTTCTGTAGGTGCTAACGTACCTTCTATCGATTTTATCTTGTTGGCTTGTGTCTGCGCGTTAGTCGCGCTTGGTTTGGTGATGATTTGCTCGGCGTCTATGGATTATGCCAGTGAGCGTTATGGTGATGCTTTATTTCAGGCGCGTCGTCATTTGGTTTATATCGTCATTGCCTGTGTAGCCTCTGTGATTGCATTTAAAGTTCCGCTGTCACTGTGGGAAAAAAGCGGGCCTTACTTATTAATAGCCAGCTTTGTCATACTTATTTTAATTTTAATTCCTGGTTTTGGTCGAACGGCTAATGGAGCGACACGCTGGTTAGCATTGGGGCCTTTTACTTTACAGGGCTCAGAAGTTGCAAAGCTTGGTGTTATTGTTTATCTCGGTAATTACCTAGTAAGACAGCATGATTTGGTTAGAAGCCATTGGCTGGGTTTTGTTAATCCGCTGTTGATTATGTCTGGCTTAGTCGTACTTCTATTGCTAGAGCCTGATTTTGGTGCTGTAGTCGTATTATCTGGCGCTGCACTTGGAATGCTTTTTCTGGGTGGTGCTCGAATCGCAGAGTTTTTGTTTTCTTCAGTTGTTATTGCTGTTGTTGGCTTTTTTGTTGTGAGCTCTTCGGATTACCGCATGCAGCGTCTCTATGCTTATCTTGATCCATGGGCCGATCAATTTGGTGAAGGTTATCAATTAACTCAGTCCTTAATTGCTTTTGGTCGAGGTGATTGGTTTGGCCTTGGATTAGGCAATAGTATTCAAAAATTATTTTATTTGCCTGAGGCTCATACCGATTTTATTTTTGCAATTATGGCGGAAGAGTTAGGTTTTGTCGGTTGTTTGATGGCGCTGCTTATTTATGTTGTTTTTATTGGCCGTGTTTTATTAATAGCAAGAAAAGCTGAATCGATGGGTAGAGCCTTTGGTGCTTATGTCGCTTATGGTGTGGCTTTGGTTTTTTCTGCACAATTGATTATTAATGTTAGTGTCAATATTGGTTTATTGCCGACAAAAGGGCTGACCTTGCCATTCTTAAGCTATGGTGGCAGTAGCTTATTAGTTAGCTGCATTCTTGTGGCTTTAATTATGCGGATTCATCGTGAATTAATGTATGAAGAAGCAGATACCTCGGTTAAAAAATACGGTGTGCGTGGCACGCGTGATTTATTAACCGACCTTCAATCGACAGCAAAGCGTTCAAGACGAGCAGCGGGGGGAATGCATGCATAACGATGCTATTACTCCGCTAACCGCTAAGCGTAAAACAGTAATGATTGCTGCCGGTGGTACGGGCGGGCATGTCTTTCCAGCATTAGCGGTTGCGCAAGGTTTGCGCGCAATCGATTTAGATGTTGTTTGGCTTGGCACACGAAAAGGCATTGAATCAACGATTGTGCCAGAGAATAAATTTGCTATTCATTTTATTAATGTCGCTGGTGTGCGCGGCAAAAATGTCCTGTCTTGGATTAAAGCACCTATCTTATTAATGATGGCGGTAATCAGTACCATCTCACTTATTCGTAAAACTAAACCCTGCTGTGTATTAGGTATGGGTGGTTTTGCATCGGCCGCTGCCGGTTTTGCTGCCTTTGTTTGTCGAGTGCCTTTAATCTTGCAAGAACAAAATTCGATTCCCGGTACGACTAATCGATTATTGGCCCCCCTTGCGACTAAAATTTTTACGGGCTTTCCTGCTGCATTTAAAGACAATGCTAAATCGCATTTTTCTGGCAATCCACTTCGTACGGCACTGTATCAAATCGATGAGCCTAGTGTGCGAATGGCTGCAGATACATCGCCTTTACATGTGTTGATATTGGGCGGCAGTCTGGGTGCGCATGCATTAAATTGTGTGTTGCCAAAGGCCTTGGCGCAATTGCGCAGTGACAACAGTTCTTTTAACGATATTAAGGTGGTGCACCAAACCGGTGTCAACGATGTTGAAGATGTTCAGCAGCAATATGCTTTAGCCGGTATTAATGCAAAGGTCAGTGCTTTTATTACTGATATGCCTGGGGCCTATAGCGCTGCCGATTTGGTCGTGGCGCGCTCAGGAGCATTAACGGTAACGGAACTAGCGGCTGTCGGCGTGGCTTCATTATTAATTCCTTATCCCTATGCGACAGATGATCACCAAACGGCAAATGCTAATGGCTTAGTTGAAGCGGGTGCTGCGACATTGGTTCCTCAAGCTGATTTTTCTGTGGGACAAGCCTGCCAATTATTGAGCGCGTTATTACAAGATCGAAAAGCCTTATTGAATAAAGCGCAGCAAGCACGTTCGCTCGCTACTCCTTCTGCCACGCAGATTATTGTTAACGCTTGTCAGGAGTTTTCCTATGTCTAGCAGTACTTTTTTTGTTCCTGAAATGCGCCGTATAGAAAAAATCCACTTTGTTGGTATTGGTGGTGCAGGTATGTGTGGTATCGCTGAGGTTTTATTGAATCAGGGGTATCGCGTAAGTGGCTCTGATGTTCAGGCCTCACATACGACGAACCGTTTAGCTGAATTGGGTGTAGAAATATTTATTGGTCATGCCGTTGAGAATATTAAAACGGCAAATGTGGTAGTGGTTTCAACGGCTATTAGTGAATCTAATATCGAACTATGTGCTGCACAAGAAGCGCAGTTACCGATTGTACCTCGCGCTGAAATGTTAGCTGAATTAATGCGTTACCGTCATGGTATTGCGATTGCAGGAACGCATGGAAAAACAACAACAACCAGTTTGCTCGCGTCTATTTTCGGAGAGGCGGGTTTAGGGCCTACGTTTATTATTGGTGGTTTGCTGAATAGTGCTAACGCTAATGCACAGTTAGGTCATGGTCGTTACTTAATTGCTGAAGCCGATGAGAGCGATGCATCGTTTTTGCATTTGCAGCCAATGGTTTCTGTGGTCACAAATATTGATGCTGATCATATGTCGACTTACGGTGGCGATTTTTCCAAGCTCACAGCAACCTTTGTTGATTTTGTTCATAACCTTCCTTTTTATGGTTTGGTCGTTGTCTGTATTGACGATGAAAACATTAAAAAATTAATAGCTGATTTTCATCGGCCGGTTATTACTTACGGCTTTGATGCGAATGCTGATTACCGTATTAGTGATTATCGTTGCGAGGGTTTAAAGGCTTATTTCTTATTGCATTACAAAGATGCCGACGGTCCCGTTCAAGTCACGTTAAATACACCCGGTGCGCATAACGCATTAAATGCAACTGCAGCATTTGCAGTAGCGATTGATGAAGAAATAGAGCAAAGCGTAATTTTAAAAGCCTTAGATAATTTTAAAGGGGTAGGTCGCCGCTTTGAAATTGCTGGCAGTCTCTCAGTCAATGAAGGCGAGGTGACATTGGTTGATGACTATGGTCATCACCCAACAGAAGTTGCCGCGACGATAGCTGCGGCGCGTGAAAGTTGGCCAGATAAACGTTTAGTCATGATTTATCAGCCACATCGCTATAGCAGAACACATGATCTTTACGATGATTTTGTTCGCGTGCTATCCACCGTTGATGTGTTGTTGTTATTGGATGTTTATGCTGCCGGTGAAGAAATTATTACAGGTGCTGATAGCCGCAGTTTGTCAGGCAGTATTCGACAACGTGGCAAAGTTGATCCTTTTTATGTCGAGGATCGCGCAGAATTATTTGATGTATTACAAGGTTTATTGGCCGCCGATGACATCCTTATTACACAGGGTGCCGGTGATGTCGGTAAGTTATCGAAAGAAATTAGTAGTCATCAGTTTTTGACAAAGACGGTATAGAGAAAGCGATTAATGGAAACGGTATCTTCTAACAATACAGCAGAAAACAACTCGGTTGATAAGTTTGCAATCAACGGTCGAGTCGCTGTGTTAATGGGTGGTAATGCTGCTGAGCGTGAAGTGTCTCTGGCTAGCGGTAAAGCTGTGACGGCGAGTTTAGAGGCAATGGGTGTTGATGTTGTTGCTATTGATACAGCTGGCGATGTGATTGCTGAGTTGCAAGCGGCGCGCCCTGATTTTGCATTTATTGCTTTGCATGGAAAAGGCGGCGAAGACGGCACCATGCAAGCCTTGTTAGAAAAAATGACGATTCCTTATAGCGGTAGCGGTGTGCTGGGTTCGGCATTGGCAATGGATAAGGTTCGATCTAAAAATATTTGGCGGGGCTTATCATTACCGACACCAGCCTTTGCCTGCTTGGACGCGACAACTGATTTTGATGCAGTACTTGAAACGTTAGGTGGCACGGCTTTTGTTAAGCCTGCCGATGAAGGCTCAAGTATTGGTATGTCGTTAGTTAATACGGCAGATGAATTGAGAGCGGCTTATCAGGCAACCGCTCAGTCTGGAGTGACTATTTTTGCTGAGCAATGGATAGACGGACCAGAATATACCGTCACCATTCTTGAAGGTAATGAGTTGCCATCTATTCGTATTTCGACTCAGCGTGAGTTTTATAATTTCGAAGCAAAATATCAGGATAACGATACGCAGTTTTTTATTCCTAGCGGATTAACTGCAGATGAAGAAAAATTTTTACAGCAATTGTCGAAAGAGGCATTTTATGCGCTGGGTTGCAGTGGCTGGGGTCGAGTTGATTTTATGCGAGATAAAAGCAGCGGCCAGTTTTATTTGCTCGAGGTCAATACCGTGCCGGGTTTAACTGACCATAGTTTGGTGCCCATGTCGGCAGCAGCAGCGGGACTTAATTTTAATATGCTTATTGCCAATATTATTCATTTGTCGGTGAGTGTGTAGCGATGAACCATTGGGGTGTGCAATTAGCGAGTAACCAACGACGCGTATTACGCAGTCGCAAAGGTGCAACGCGAACGAGTAACAAAAGTGATGTGAAAGTGGTCTGGTCGCTTTGGTTAAAACGTGCCGCGCTGTTAATGGCATTATCGGCAGTCTCTTTCTCATTGATGACAGCAGTAGATAAATTGCAATCAGTACCCGTAGGAGAGTTAGTTTTAACGGGTTACACCGGAGGGAATTCTGCTGTTGGTGCCAGTAAAAATGAATTGTTAGCGCTAGTTGATACACAACTTGATGAAGGTTTTTGGCAATTAGATTTACTGCAATTAAAAGCCAACATTGAAAGTCACCCTTGGGTGAGGCAAGCGGTTATTCGACGACAGTGGCCAAATCAATTAGTGATTGGTATAGACGAATATGTAGCGGTGGCACGATGGAATGAACATTATTTGTTGTCGGCGACAGGCGATGTTTTTTTACCGTCTGAAATAGCTGCGTTTAGCCATTTGCCTCGTTTAAAAGTAGCGTCATTGCGAGCAGATCAACAGCAGCGACCGAGCCGAGAAATCATTAAAGAAGCAGTCACTTGGTTTAATCAGTTTCAGAAACCATTAACGCATTATGGTTTGTCAGTGGTTGAGCAAGCGCAATTAGATGATGGCGATTTTTTATTGCTACTGAGTAACGGATTAACATTGGTGTTAGGTGCAGATCAATTGACGAGTCGTTTTGATCGTTTCTTAACATTGCTAGATGGTGCGTTAATTGAAAAGTTAGATGATATTGAAGTTATTGATTTACGTTATGTTAATGGCTTATCGGTTCTCTGGCATAGTCATATAGATTCTGAAGGGTCGAGAGCGTTAGCCCAAGTTGAAGTTACTTCATCATTATTAAGATAAGTGTTTAAGGCGAAAGTAATGAATTTGAAAAATTGGAGATTAAAAAATGTCTAATCAACCTGCGGGAAAAATGATCGTTGGTCTGGATATTGGCACCTCTAAAGTCGTTGCCATTGTTGGTGAACAAAACGATGAAGGCGATATTGAAATTATAGGTATTGGTTCGCACCCTTCAAATGGTTTGAAAAAAGGTGTGGTCGTCAATATTGAATCAACAGTGCAATCAATTCAGCGAGCAATTGAAGAGGCCGAGTTAATG
>JABIQF010000253.1 GCA_018668095.1 Cellvibrionales bacterium | reverse complement strand
TTACGTAAACAATGAGAGTTTATTAAGGACTCCAGAGGTCGGTCCCCACTCTTAAAATTATTATTCAGCGCAGGACTTTGTGGCGCGGTTGAAGATGGTAGGTAAAATAATCCGAATATGTTTTTTTTTCATTATTCTCGCGCACTCGCAGAGAGAAAGAAAAGAAAAGGAGAGAGTGAACTCAAAGAAAGATTAGGCATAGGCGTCAATCAGCCCATAGTGCAACGCTATTGTTTCAGTTTGAGAGGGTAATGTTTGAGCACCACCGGCTTGCGCTTCTAGTGAGGAATCATCCCCTTCATTTTGCGACTGCGCTTGGTTATCGACATCACTTTGCTGGGCATTGGCTTCTTGCTCGCCACTATTAATATCGACATCAATCAGCTCCATACCTTGCTCGCTGAATAACTCACGCAACCTTGGCAAACTCGCTTCTATGGCTTCACGCGTACTGCTGTTGTGACTCGTAAAAACAACCGTTGCACTGTCTTGACGCTGATCAACTCGAACTTGCATAGGTCCCAGTTCAGCAGGGTTTAAATGTATTTCGGCAGCGGCTATGCCTTGCCCTGTTAACCAAGCAACCCGTTGTAATACTTGGCTACCCCATTGAGCGCTCCCCAAGGGTAGCTCAAGCTGGGTATTAAAGGCTTGTGTCAGCGCGGGATTAGCTCCCGCCGCCGCAGACTGCACAGCACCGCTACGCATATTACCGGTTACTGCGAGCATGGCATTTTGTGCCGTCGACAAATCTTTAACGGCTAACTCTGTCATGCCTACTTGATGACTGTCCAGAGAGAAACGCTCTGTCGATATCCCCAACGATGATAGCGGCTTAAGTGATGCATCGCCGGCTTTAAGACTCGATGCCGCCGCTAAAGAATCTGCAAACGCTTGGTTAGCGAGCGCTGCTGAAGAATCATTACTGGACTGCAAACCTTTGACCACTTGCGACAAAGCACCCAGTAAAGGACGCCCTGCTTCACCGGTATTCGCTACACCCTCACCTAGCCGCGCCAAACTATCGGCAATAGCAGCCAACTGTCGCTCGAGCGATTGAGTGCCCGCTAAACCATCATGACTCAAAAGCGCTACGCCACCAGGCCCAGTAACTGACGATGACAAATCAACTGACTGTTGACCAGAGCGTTTAGCGGCTAAAACATCATTGAGATATTGACGAATATTAGCGGCAATCGCTGGCAAATCACTGCCGCTAAGCGGAAAACCATTGCCCTCGTCGCCTTCTATTCCTGTACCAGCCGTATCGATTTGCCGCTCTAGATAATCGCTCAGCAGCGCTTCTATTTCTCGTAGTTGATCAATATCTTGATCGACATTTCGATCAGCCGATGTTGGCTGAGCTGTCTCAGCGATATCTTTGCCAGCTGAAACCTCTCTAAGATCGTTTTTAAACAATGAGTTAGAGCGTTTATCTTGTGTAGAATCTATATGCCCATTATCATTTTTATTAGCGAACTCAGCATTCGATACCGACATCGGTAATACGGGGGCAGCATTGGCAGAAACTGTTGAAGGCATAACACTGGGCTCATTGAGTAATCATATGTAAGTACAATGCACAGCCAGTGCCAATGTTTGAAAAACACCTAAGAATATAAACGACGGATAAAATTGAGATAAGCAACTGAAATGACAGTCATAGCAAAAGAAATAAAAAGAGGCTATGGCGGCTTATCGATGATCCTGATAAGCCCAATGCTCTAATGCAGCAATAACCTCTTTGACCGCTTCACGCACCTGCAAAATACCCTGCTCTAAATCGGCTGGCGAAGAAGAGACCGCTGCTGCCTCAACGACAGCACAATAATCGGCTAAGGGTTTAGCGTGCAAACTTAACGCAGATCCTTTAAGTGAATGGGCAATATCACGAATGGCCGCCCTATCCACTTTCGCAATAGCGACCTCAAGCTTAATTAAATCATTAGTACAATGATGATTAAAATCGCGTAGCAGTTCGGGGAAATCAGACCCTAATACCAGCTTGAGCGTATCAAGGGCAGAGATGTTAATGGGTTCAACTGTTTCTATCACGAGTAACTCCATAGTTGTGATGAGTATACGACAACAAAATCATCCATTAGTATCGTATATGCGCTAGCTTATCTTTGGCAGCGAGCAGAACTCAAAGCGAACAGCCCTTTTATAGAGGATATAGAGAGCGTAAGAGCGCAATGAATGCCTGACAGTTTAATCATAAATAGTCAGCGACACACGCGTTAAGCTGTAAAAATTTAAATAGGCACCCGAAATAAATAATCTTTTTACAACTTGACTTGTTTTTTTATTATTCCTTTCACTTTCACTTTCAGTTTCAATATTTATATTCGTACTCAATAAGCTATGTTTATTCATTTTACGTCTTAGCAAATATTTAAGCTGCCCATTTGAATTCGACTCTAGCGTGATTGCCGCAGCCAAGATATTCAACTTTCGAGCAAATAGATTGTAATAATGGAATCCCTCTACCCGACAAAACTGGTGGCAATGGATGACCCGCTTTACTCAAGGACAATGAGGCTAAAGCCGCATAATCGAAGCCCTTACCAGAGTCGACAACATCCACCTCAAGAATACCTTGTTTGTCATCACCTTTATAATCCAAGGTAAAACAAACAGTCCCCTGCTTTAATCCTTGAAGGTGATTATTACGCGCACTGTAATAACATTTAAAGCCTTCAGGTGCTTGTTTAAGCGAAGAAGACAAACCCAGCAAGCCATGCTCTAGCGCATTATTATAAAGCTCAGTGA
>JABIQF010000251.1 GCA_018668095.1 Cellvibrionales bacterium | reverse complement strand
TCTAAATTTTCTTGGCCTGCATTAGCAGCATTAGGACAATTATCAGCATTATCACCAACAGTATCGCTATCTGAATCTGCAGTTTCTGATGAATCAAAATCAAAAGCGTCATCAACGTTATTAGCGCCATCGGCATCTGAATCAACAACATTGCTTGGCGCTTCATCTACACCAGCATCAATAACATAACCATCTGCTAAGCCTGTGGCATCCGCATCAAGCAAGTCTGCAATCGAAGCGGCAGAAACCCTAGAAAGAACATCAAGCACATCCAAGCCTTGTACCGCAGCAATAACGGCAGCATCATTAAGAATGCCATCAGAGGCATCAACAATAATGCTGGCAAAATCAAGTGCGCTATCTTCAACAATAAAAGCGAATGCTTCATTAGCACCACGATATTGCGCAACATCGGCCTGAACATCCGCTGAAGTCGTATTCTCATCAAGTACAGGAGGAACAGTAAAGATATCGATATCCGTATCCATACCAAACCCGATAAATGCTTTTGCTAAAAGTTGTGAAGCCACTAACTTAAAACCAATCACATTATCAGCAACAGTTTCTCCATCCATAGCGAGGGCAACCGCCAAGGTTGTTAACGGCGTAGCATAAACACGCGCATCAGTTAGCGAAGCTACTATGGTTGTGACCTCGCTGATAACAGGAGCAACGCCTGTTGATAAATCAATGGTATCGCCGTTAGCAGTAACAACTACCACAAAAGGACCAGTGCCAGCATCCAATGAAAGCTCTAAATCATCAGCTAATGCCGTCACTGCATCAGTCGTCGCTGCCGCAGCTAATAAGTTCTCTGCCGTATCGGAATCATCAAGATAGGCTTGCAAGCCATAGACGGCAACATCTGCACCCGCCATTGGGCCGTCAGAACCAAAAACGCTAATAAGATTCCCCGTTTCAGGGGCTGTAGGGCCGGAATTAGAATTAGAACCACCACAAGCGGCCAATACTGATACAAAAAGACCAGTAACAAAAAATTTACCCAAGGTACGTAAGTACATAAAGAATCCTTTACTATTATTTTTAACGTTTTAAAAACGATAAGAGAAAATACAAGTCCTGACTTTTCAATCAATAAAAAATCATTTTCGTCGACCACAAGTTAGTGCGAATATATTAAAGTTATATGACGAAAATATTGGCTTATTGAAAGTGCAAAAAAGTTTGACTAATTTTTTAATTATTTCAAAACGAATGATTGACGATAAGCGTTTAGCAGTCAACCCCGCACATCGGTTTAATCACTATTTTTAGATTGATTGATTATAAAGTGAACAGGTTTATTTTAAGTTTAGGTAATATAAAAAGAAATCTACTGGATCACAAAAAAATGTAAAACAGTTTTAACATTTAAGCTGTTACAAAATAAGCTCTTGATACAAAAAGCAAATACTTAAAAATTCAGAATTAACCTAACAATATTCAACCGCTTCGAATCAATAACGCTAAACAACTAAATATGTTTTACCGAATCAATTTCATATTCAATGTTACCGCCAGGGGCATGCACAACCGCAACGTCACCGACTTCTTTACCAATTAACGCTCGCGCTATGGGAGAGGTTATAGAGATTTTTCCCAGCTTAACGCTTGCTTCATCTTCACCAACAATTTGGTAAGTCACTTCTGAATCGGTATCGACGTTAATAATCGTTGCCGTTGCACCAAAAATGACCTTGCCGGTTTCAGGTATTGCATGAATATCAATAATTTGTGAGTCAGCAAGTTTACCTTCAATCTCTTGAATACGACCTTCACAAAATCCCTGTTGTTCACGCGCTGCATGATATTCAGCATTTTCTTTTAAATCGCCGTGCTCTCGCGCCTCGGCAATCGATTTAACAATAGCCGGACGATCAACTTTTTTGAGCCGATCTAACTCAGCTTTTAACGCTGCTTCACCTACAACAGTCATGGGAACACGTTTCATTGTTAAATACCTTCTATTAAGAATGGACTTAATCTGGCTAGTAAAAAAACTAACGCAATAAGACTACTCTAAGTTTGATGCAAATCCTGCAAGCGGTTCACAGATATTTCATCAGTAACATTTAGCGCCATACAAAGCGCGTTAGCGCCTGCCAATGTCGTGGTGTAATAAACTTTTTTATGCAGCGCCGAACTACGAATGGTCGACGAATCTGCAATCGCCTTTCTGCCTTCGGTGGTGTTAATAATTAAGTCGACATCACCGTTTTTAATCGCGTCAACAATATGCGGACGCCCTTCCTGCACTTTATTAATCGATACAGAATCAATACCCGCCGCCGCTAAAGCTTTTTGGGTACCTTTTGTTGCAATTAAATCAAAGCCTAAAGCAATTAAATCATTCGCCACCGAGACCAAACCAGGCTTATCGACATCACGCACACTTAAAAATGCCGTGCCGCCTTTAGGCAAGTCTTCACCAGCACCTAATTGCGCTTTAGCAAAAGCTTCACCAAACGTCAGACCTGAACCCATGACTTCACCAGTAGACTTCATTTCTGGCCCAAGAATAGGATCAACACCCTGAAATTTAGCAAACGGGAATACGGCTTCTTTAACGCTAGAAAAAGCTGGAATACGCTCAGTAGTGAATCCTTGCTCAGCCAAACTGGTACCCGCCATGCAGCGCGCAGCAATTTTAGCTAACGATACACCAATACACTTAGATACAAACGGAACCGTTCGTGATGCACGCGGATTCACTTCGATCACATAAATGTCATCATCTTGAATCGCCAGCTGCACATTCATTAAACCAACAACTTTTAATTCCATTGCCATGGCTTTCACCATAACGCGCATATCTTCTTGATGCTTTTCAGACAAGCTATACGGCGGCAATGCACAAGCTGAATCACCCGAGTGAACGCCCGCTTGTTCTATATGCTGCATAACAGCACCAATAACGACAATTTCACCGTCACTGACAGCGTCTAAATCAACTTCAACCGCAGCATTAAGAAAGTGATCAAGCAACACAGGGCTTTCATTAGATACCTGAACCGCTTCTTTCATATAGCGCATTAATTCTTCTTCGCTATAAACGATTTCCATCGCGCGGCCGCCTAATACATACGAAGGACGAACAACCAGCGGATAACCAATCTCATTTGCAGCTTCAATAGCCGCTTCACTCGATCTAACAGTTCTATTCGGCGGCTGCAATAAATCTAACTTTTGAATCATTTGCTGAAAACGCTCACGATCTTCTGCCATATCAATAGCATCAGGCGTGGTACCAATAATAGGCACACCCGCATTCTCAAGATCACGTGCTAATTTAAGTGGCGTCTGACCACCAAATTGCACAATCACCCCTTTTGGTTTTTCTATATCAACAATCGCCAACACATCTTCTAATGTTACCGGCTCAAAGTACAAGCGGTCTGAAGTGTCGTAATCAGTAGAAACCGTTTCAGGGTTACAGTTAACCATAATGGTTTCATAACCGTCTTCACGCATAGCTAAAGCAGCATGAACACAGCAGTAATCAAACTCAATGCCCTGACCAATTCGGTTGGGACCACCACCTAACACCATAATCTTGTCGCGATTCGATGGTGCCGCTTCGCAATATTCTTCATAAGTCGAATACATATAAGCGGTAGCGCTAGCAAATTCAGCAGCACAAGTATCAACACGCTTATAGCTTGGCTTAATGCCAAAGCCTAAACGCGCAGTCCGCACGTCATTTTCAGCGCACTTCAAGACATCCGCTAAACGCTTATCGGCAAAACCTTTACGCTTTAACGCACGCATATCGCCAGCATCAATATCTGCCAACGCTTTTTCTGCCAACGCTAGTTCGTCTTTAATTAAATCTTCAATCTGAATTAAGAACCAAGTATCAATGGCTGATAATTCATAGACTTCATCAACACTTAAACCGGCACGGAACGCATCACCCACATACCAAGCGCGATCAGGGCCAGGCGTTTGCAATTGCGCCTTAATTTCTACCAAGGCATCGGCACTGTTTAAATCAATAATAGGATCAAAACCGGAAACACCGACCTCTAGACCGCGCAATGCTTTTTGCATCGACTCTTGGAAAGTACGGCCAATGGCCATCACTTCACCAACTGACTTCATCTGTGTACTTAACACAGGCTCCGCCGCCGCAAATTTTTCGAAGGTAAAGCGAGGAATTTTAGTCACAACGTAATCGATGGCCGGCTCAAACGACGCAGGCGTTGTGCCACCCGTAATATCGTTTTGTAGCTCGTCCAAGGTATAACCAATGGCAAGCTTGGCAGCGATTTTCGCAATTGGGAAACCCGTCGCCTTAGACGCCAATGCCGAAGAGCGGCTAACCCGCGGATTCATTTCGATAATGACCATGCGGCCTGTCTTCGGGCAAATACCAAACTGTACGTTTGAGCCGCCCGTTTCTACGCCTATCTCACGCAATACCGCCAGCGAGGCGTTACGCATAATTTGATATTCTTTATCAGTTAACGTTTGCGCCGGTGCCACGGTAATCGAATCACCGGTATGCACGCCCATGGCATCAAAATTTTCGATAGCACAAACAATAATGCAGTTGTCGTTTTTGTCACGAACAACTTCCATTTCATATTCTTTCCAACCAATTAATGATTCATCAATCAGTAATTCATTCGTTGGCGACAAATCTAAGCCGCGCTTACAAATTTCTTCAAACTCTTCAGAGTTATAAGCAATACCGCCGCCTGATCCACCCATCGTAAATGAGGGACGAATAATAACGGGAAAGCCTAAAGTCTTTTGAACGGCATGCGCTTCTTCAATAGTATGCGCAATATCTGAACGCGGTGTATCCAAGCCAATGGCTTTCATGGCTTTATCAAACAGGTTACGATCTTCAGCTTTATCGATGGCGTCTCGCGTAGCGCCAATCATCTCTACACCGTGCTTTTCTAAAACACCTTCGCGCGCCAGATCAAGCGCACAGTTCAATGCTGTCTGCCCACCCATGGTCGGCAAAACGACATCCGGCTTTTCTTTTTCAATAATTTTAGCAACTGTACGCCACTCAACCGGCTCAATATACGTTGCATCGGCCATCGTCGGGTCAGTCATGATAGTGGCCGGATTAGAGTTAACCAGAATAACCCGGTAACCCTCTTCTCTTAATGCCTTACACGCTTGTGCGCCTGAATAATCAAACTCGCAGGCTTGGCCAATCACAATAGGCCCAGCGCCTAAAATCAATATACTTTTTATGTCGGTTCTTTTTGGCATGGTTAGCGCTTGTCTACCTAGAGTCTAGAGTGAGGAGTGCTGAGCCATTAGCTCAATAAAATGATCAAATAACGGTGCCGCATCGGTCGGTCCTGGGCTTGCCTCAGGGTGACCTTGGAAACTAAACGCGGGTTTATCGGTGCGATGAATCCCTTGCAACGATTGATCAAACAAGGATTTATGCGTGGCCCGCAATGTCGCTGGCAAGCTCGCTTCATCAACAGCAAAACCGTGGTTCTGGCTGGTAATTAACACCGTACCATCATCCAAGTTTTGTACTGGATGGTTAGCGCCGTGATGACCAAACTTCATTTTAACGGTTTGTGCACCACTGGCTAAGGCCAATAACTGATGACCTAAGCAAATACCGAATATCGGTAAATTGGCTTCTAAGATGATTTTAATGGCCGCAATCGCATAATCGCAAGGCTCTGGGTCACCAGGGCCGTTCGATAAGAAGACACCGTCTGGTTTTAAAGCCAAGACCTCAGCAGCAGGCGTTTGCGCCGGTACTACCGTTAACTTACAGCCGCGCTCAACTAGCATGCGTAAAATATTGCGCTTAGCACCAAAATCGTAGGCAACAACATGGTAAGGCTGTTTAGCAATATCGGGCGTGGTGTGACCTTCGGTTAAAGACCAAACTGATTCATTCCACGCGTAGCTTTGCGTGCAACTCACCTCTTTGGCTAAATCCATACCTTTTAAGCCAGCAAAGCTCTTGGCTTGCTCAATGGCACGCGCTTCATCGTCGGCAGTAATGGCGACATCCGAGGTTAAAATACAGCCACCTTGCGCACCCTTTTCTCTCAATACGCGCGTTAATTGACGTGTATCGATATCGGCAATGGCGACAACATCATTTTCTTTTAAGAAAGAAGCGAGATCTTGCTCAGAACGGAAGTTACTGGCCAATAAAGGTAAATCACGAATCACTAAGCCCGCAGACCAAACGCGATCAGACTCATTGTCTTCGCTATTGGTACCGGTATTACCGATATGAGGGTAAGTAAGAGTGACTATTTGCCTAGCGTAAGAAGGGTCGGTGAGGATCTCTTGATAACCAGTCATTGCTGTATTGAAAACGACCTCGCCAACCGCAACACCTGGAACGCCAATAGCTGTGCCGTGAAACACACTCCCATCTTCTAGCGCGAGTACTGCGGAACAGAACGACAAAATGACTCCCCAAAAAAAAGCGATATTGGCATCGCGACATGAAATATTTGTACGGTAGTATCGAAACGGCTAACGGATGCTAAATGGCTTGCCAATCAACCATTACATCACTTTTAACCCTACCTGAGTTGGCGCGGAAGTTTAAGGAAAATGGGCTGCACTGTCCATGACTATGTTATTGAAATTGTCACTCCAGCGAATAAAAACCACTCTTCGCTTTGAATTCAGCCCAGTACCTTTTGAATTCGGCTTAACACGCACTAATTTTAACCAAACGATAATACTTAGCGGCGGCTTTAAACGTCAAAAACCGCACTTTTTAGTGACAATGACAGACTACAATTGACCTCTTTAATCGGTCGCTTTAATCGATCCCTTCAATCGCCCCCTGTAAAAAGGCTAGTGCAGCCCTAATACATCCTGCATATCGAACAAACCCGCTGGCTGCTCAGCTAACCAACCTGCTGCGCGCACGGCACCAGAGGCAAATGACATTCTTGAGCTGGCTTTGTGCGTAATTTCGACACGCTCACCCTCTTCAGCAAATAGCACCGTATGGTCGCCGACCACATCACCCGCCCGAATGGTCGCAAAACCAATGGTTTTTTGATCACGAGCACCCGTCTGGCCTTCACGGCCATAAACCGCCACTTTATCTAAATCACGACCGGTTGCATCAGCTACTACCTGACCTAACTTCAAGGCAGTTCCCGATGGCGCATCCACTTTATGACGATGGTGAGCTTCAATAATTTCGATATCGGCGGTATCACCCATCACTTCTGCCGCTAATCTGCTGAGCTTGAAGCAAAGATTAACGCCAATACTGTAATTAGCTGCCATCACAATAGCGATAGGCGCAATTGCCGCATGCAACGCAGCCATTTGCTGCTCATCAAAGCCGGTCGTTCCCACCACCATGCCTTTTTGATTCGCACCGCATATTTGCGCATTAGCGATCGTCGCTACTGGAACAGTAAAATCAATAAGTACATCGAAATCAGCCACAACTGCAGCAAGATCAGCACCAATGGCCACACCCGACTTGCCAATACCCGCTACTTCACCGGCATCGGCGCCAATAAGCGAGCTAGACGGATGCTCAATAGCTACCGTCAATTCAGCCGAAGATGAATTCGCCAAGGCTTCAATAAGAGTTTTACCCATTCGACCGGCTGCTCCGGTCACTGCAATTTTTATCATGCTCACTGTCCAGTGGGTGAAATCGCGAAAAGCTTATCTTACCGCGATTGCGTTAAACGAGGGTTAATACCCAAAAACGCTTAACCAATAATTAACAACTATCGCTAGCTTTTCATATCATCAAAAAAGGATTTAACGCCTTCAAACCAAGAACTCTTACGCGGCGACTGCTTGCTGCCCGAAGAATCCAAACTGGCTTGAAGCTGACGGATTAACTCCGTTTGCTCTTTGGTCAGTTTAACAGGCGTTTCGACGACGACGCGACACATCAAATCACCACGTGAACCACCACGAACCGGTGTAACACCCTTGCCACGCAAGCGGAACATCTTACCGGTTTGCGTTTCAGCGGGAATTTTCAATTTAACACGACCATCTAAGGTCGGCACCTCTAACTCGCCACCCAGTGCGGCATCAGGAAAACCTATAGGTACATCGCAATATAAATGCTTGCCATCACGCTCAAAGATCGCGTGGTCACGGACATTCACCTGCACATATAAATCACCCGCAGGTCCGCCATCAGGGCTCGCCTCGCCTTCACCCGTCAAACGAATGCGATCACCGGTATCAACCCCCGATGGCACTTTAACAGACAATGTTTTTGTTTCTTCAATGCGACCCTGACCACGACAGCTAGTGCAAGGATCTTTAATCGTACTGCCTTGCCCCTGACAACTTGGACAGGTTTGCTGCACAGAGAAAAAGCCCTGCGTCATTCTTACCTGACCCTGACCAGCACAAGTTGAACAAGTAACCGGTGAGCTGCCCTTTTTAGCACCCGAGCCATCACAAGGCTCACAAGAGACTAATGTTGGCACTCGAATCTTTAAAGTATCACCATGAACGGCTTGCTCAAGACCTAAATCAAGATTGTAGCGAAGGTCAGAACCCCTATGCGGTCCAGCGCGACCTCGGCCGCCGCCTCCGCCACCAAAGATATCGCCAAATACATCGCCGAAAATATCGCTGAAGTTACCGGCATCGCCGCCAAAACCGCCGCCCATTTGCGGATCAACACCCGCATGGCCATGCTGATCATAAGCCGAGCGCTTTTGCTGATCACTTAGAATTTCGTAAGCTTCACTGGCTTCTTTAAATTTGTTTTCGGCATCCGGGTCATCAGGATTGCGATCCGGATGATATTTCATCGCAATGCGACGATAAGCCTTTTTAATATCTTTAGGATCGGTCTGTTTTCCAACACCGAGAATTTCATAGTAATCGCGTTTAGACATAGCGTTTTTTTACCAAAGCGGTTGCTGCCAATGCTGAAATCGCAAACTGGCATTTAATATTTACTTAATGGCTCTTGATAATACTTAATGGTTCTTAATAGCCACTCAACATTATCAATACACCGAATACAACTCGGGGCTAACGTCCGAAAACGCTAGCCCCATTGCTGTATTACAGCATTACATCACCTTTTTAATGGCCGCCTAACGACCCAGTATGATGATTACTTATTGTCTTCCTTCACTTCTTCAAACTCAGCATCAACCACATCATCGCCGCCCGCAGCTTGATCATTCTCTGCTTCAGCTTGTGGCGCTTCGCCGCCTTGCTCACCTTGCTCAGCATACATTTTTTGAGCAAGTGATGATGACGCTTCAGTTAACTTAGTCGAAGCCGCTTCAATAGCGTCTTTGTCTTCGCCTTTTAATGCCTCTTCCACTTCAGCGATCGCTGACTCAATAGCAGCTTTCTCTTCGTCGGTCGCTTTATCGGCACCGTCTTCTAGTGCTTTACGCGAAGCATTAACCATACCCTCAGCCATATTACGGGCCGACGTTAATTCTTCAAACACGCGATCAGCTTCAGCATTCGCTTCAGCATCTTTTACCATGCCTTCGATTTCTTCATCAGACAAACCCGAAGATGCTTTAATGATAATCGACTGTTCTTTACCGGTCGCCTTATCTTTAGCCGACACGTTTAAGATACCGTTAGCATCAATATCAAAGGTAACTTCAACTTGGGGTACACCACGTGATGCTGGTGGAATGTCCGCTAAATCAAATCGACCTAATGATTTATTACCCGAAGCTTGCTTACGCTCGCCCTGAACAACATGAATCGTTACAGCCGTTTGGTTGTCTTCAGCCGTTGAGAATATTTGCGACTTCTTCGTTGGAATCGTTGTATTTTTCTCAATAAGCGCTGTAGAAACACCGCCCATCGTTTCGATACCTAAAGATAATGGCGTTACGTCTAATAGCAATACATCCTTAACGTCACCGGCTAATACCGCACCTTGAATCGCCGCGCCCATAGCTACTGCTTCATCAGGGTTAACGTCTTTCTTAGGCTCTTTGCCAAAAAACTCAGTGACTTTTTCTTGCACTAAAGGCATACGTGTTTGACCACCAACCAATAACACCTCATCGATATCTGAAGCACTCATGTCAGCATCTTTTAAGGCAATTTTTAATGGCGCTAATGATCGCTCAACTAAATCGCCAACTAACGATTCAAGTTTAGCGCGAGTCATTTTAACAACTAAATGCTTAGGACCTGAAGCATCAGCCGTAATATAAGGAAGGTTTACTTCCGTTTGCTGTGAGCTAGAAAGTTCGATTTTCGCTTTCTCGCCCGCTTCTTTTAAACGCTGCATAGCTAGCGGATCGCCTTTAAGGCTCATACCGCTGTCTTTTTCAAATTCGTCGGCAAGGTATTCGATTAATGCCATATCAAAATCTTCACCACCTAAAAAGGTGTCGCCATTGGTTGATAGCACTTCAAACTGCATCTCACCGTCGACATCAGCAATTTCGATAATTGAAATATCAAAAGTACCACCCCCTAAATCGTAAACCGCAATCGTACGATCGCCGCCGCGCTTGTCCATACCGTAAGCTAATGCCGCTGCGGTTGGCTCATTGATAATACGCTTTACTTCAAGGCCCGCAATTTTGCCGGCATCTTTTGTTGCTTGACGCTGCGAATCATTAAAGTAAGCAGGAACAGTAATGACCGCTTCGGTAACCGCTTCGCCCAAGAAATCTTCGGCGGTTTTTTTCATTTTCATTAATACTTGTGCTGATACTTGTGGTGGCGCCATTTTCTCGCCGCCAGCTTCTACCCAAGCATCACCGTTATCGGCTTTAGAAATGGTGTAAGGCACCATAGAAATATCTTTTTGCACAACCTTGTCTTCAAATTTACGACCAATCAAACGCTTAACCGCAAATACGGTATTGGTTGGGTTTGTCACTGCCTGACGCTTAGCAGATTGACCTACTAATACTTCGCCATCGGCCGTGTAGCCTACAACTGAAGGCGTAGTTCGGTCGCCCTCTGCATTCTCAATGACGCGTGACGTACCGCCATCTAATACCGACACACATGAGTTTGTGGTGCCAAGGTCTATCCCAATAATTTTGCCCATCTCGTTCTCCAAATATTCGTATTCAATCTGTTTAAATAACTGTAAATCGGTGTGTATCTCGTAAGCGTATCGCTTTAACGGCGCTTCAATATCTGTCTAGCTTCAATATTTATTAACTGCAATGCCTATCTATATGGAGGCGTTACCGTCTATTTCAAGGCTGCCTATTCACTTAACTAGCAGCACTATTTACCAAGCTAAGGCCCTTATTCAGGCTTAGCAATAACCACCATCGCGGCGCGCAATAAGCGACCATTCAGTGTGTAACCCTTTTGCAGTACATCAATAACACTGTTTGGCTCCGCCGTGGGGCTAGGCACCATGGTCATCGCCTCATGAAACTGTGGATCAAAGGGCTCGCCGAAAGGCTCTAGCACATCGACTGAAAAGCGCGTCAATACGTCAAGGGCTGTTTTACGTGTTAGCTCAACGCCTTCAAGAAGCGCCTTAACGCCATCATCGCCGGCTGATTCTTCAGGAACGGCACCAATAGCGCGGTCCAAGTTATCGAGCACAGGCAGCAAGCCATTAATAATTTTTTCTAAGCCAAATTTGTGCGCGCTCTCGACATCACGTTCAGCTCGACGGCGTAAATTCTGCATTTCTGCTTGCACACGTAACTGATCATCTTTGGCATTTGCCAACTGCTCCGTTAACGCCGCCACTTTTGCTTCTAGCGAATCGGTTGGGCTGTCATCTGCCTGCTCGGCAGGTGCTTCGCCTGCTTCAGCGCTGGCTACCGCTTCTGCAACAATCTCATCAATCGTGTCTTGTATTGCGCTATCTGCATTATTATCGATCGGAGCTTCACCCTCTGGCGAAGCATCTTTTGAGTTTTGACTCTCGTCCACGTCTGGCTCCTAATTGATTAAAACCTACTTAAAACAACTTGCGTGCTCAGGAATTGGGGGCAATCAAAATGATTTCAACCCATAAAGCGAAATTTATTACGGAATAAAACCCTTTAATCGATCAAAAAAGAAACAGAAAAGACTGCCATTTATGCCTTCGGCTGACATTTGCACAGCGATATCACTCAAGCGCTTTTTTCGCCCCCACTGTATTTAGAAATCGGGGCATGCATTCATCATCAAATCTCAGAAGATAATCGGGCTGCTTGAGTGCGAGCCGGCAAGACTTGCTATAGACTACGGGCACAATTAAACCACCCCCAGCCAACAGACTTTTAAGAGTCGTTAGCGTTTTTGGAGACACCTTATGCTTGCCCACCTGTGTATTCGCAATTTCACAACCGTGGCAACCTGTGATTTAGAGCTAGCCCCAGGGCTAAGTGTTATTACCGGTGAAACGGGCGCAGGTAAATCTGTGATGCTCGATGCACTCGGCATGGCATTAGGTGATCGCAGCAACACCAATATATTGCGTGATGAAAAACGCAATGCCGAAGTCAGCGCCAGCTTTCAGTTAAAAGAAAAATCACAACTGCATCAATGGCTTATCGAGCATGACCTTCTCACTGACGATGATGAACCCGAAGCTATTTTACGCCGCATCATCACGCCATCGGGTCGCAGTCGCGCCTATATCAATGGCGTCACCGTCACCATTGCCGACCTTAAAACAGTGGGTGAGCAGTTGGTCGATTTACATAACCAACACGAGCATCAATCGCTACTCAACAAACGTACCCACCAACAATTGCTCGACAATTTTGGCGGCAGCAATAAACAACGTATTGATGTTGAAGCCCTAGCCAAGCAATGGCAGGCACTGGACAGACAAATTAAACAGCTCAGCGAGCAAAATGCCGCCAAAGATTCGCGCCTGCAACTTCTCAGCTATCAAGTTCAAGAGCTAGATAAGCTGGCCCTCGAAAATAACGAAAGCAACGCACTCGCAGCCGAGCAAAAGAAATTAGCGAATGCCGAAAGTCTGCTGCACGGCATTAATGAAGCGTCACAGCAGTGCGACAATGATGATTCAACCGGCGCCATTACGCAGTTACGTCATGCCGCCCAATTACTCAAAAAACAAGTGAGCGACTTACCTGAAATCAGCAGCAGCCTTGAACTGTTAGAGAGCGGCTGCATTCAAATAGAAGAAGCGCATAACGAATTAATAGCCATCACTGACAATCTCAATATTGATCCACAGCGCCTGCAAATAGTCGAAGACAGACTCGATGCTATTTATACTATTGCGCGTAAACACCAAATTAATGTTGAGCAGTTATTTGAACTTCATCAACAACTTGCCCAAGAACTGTCCGACTTAGAAGGCGGCGATGCTAGAATTGAAGCCTTGGTTCAGCAACAGCAAGACCTACAAGCCACCTTTACTGTTAGCGCTAAAAAGCTCTCAAAGCTTCGCCGCAGTGCCGCTAAAAAATTAACCAAAGCCGTTAACGCCAAGTTAAACGAACTGCAAATGGCCCACTGCCAATTTGAAATTGCTATAGAGGCACTTACCGACAGCAGCCCTTCTACTAGCGGCCTAGAAGTGATTGAGTTTATTATTTCTACCGTACCCGGCAAGCCAGCACAGGCCTTGGCCAAAATTGCCTCTGGCGGTGAGTTATCGCGTATTAGCTTAGCAATTGCAGTCGTTACAGCACAAACCTCTAACATACCAACACTGGTATTTGATGAGGTAGACGTAGGCATTGGAGGTGGCGTAGCAGAAGTGGTCGGTAACTTATTGCGCGAGCTAGGACAATCGGGACAAGTGTTTTGTGTCACGCACTTAGCCCAAGTCGCTGCCAAAGGAAACACCCATTTACTGGCGAGCAAATCTATATCCAAAACCGCCGCAACCACACAAGTATTATCGTTAGATACTAAGGCGCGCACCGCAGAACTGGCAAGAATGATGGGAGGTATCGATATTACTGATTCATCGATTGCTCATGCAGCAGAAATGCTACAAAGCGCCTAATAAATCAAATGTTAGGCGCATTAGACATTTGGAAAGATAAAACGGCAGCTATTATTTGCTGCCGGAAGGTTTGACGTAAAGAACAAGGCTGTGATCAATAATATCGTAGCCATGTTTAGCGGCAATTTTATGCTGTAACGCTTCTATTTCTTCATCGCAAAATTCAACGATAGCACCCGTTTCCATACAGACCATATGGTCATGATGCTCACCACTAGCGATTTCAAACACCGAATGACCGCCTTCAAAATTATGTCTAACCACCAAACCCGCCGTTTCAAACTGTGTCAAAACGCGATAAACCGTTGCCAATCCTACATCTTCACCGGCCTCAAGCAATGCGCGATAAACATCTTCGGCACTCATATGATGCGACTTACCAGAAGCGCTCTCTAATAGCTGAAGGACTTTAATACGCGGCAATGTAACCTTTAAACCGGCCTTGCGAAGTTCTTGATTTTCGGTGCTCATACCTAGCCTCGGCAATACTTTTTATAACTATGACTATTATGGCACTTAGCAAGCGTGCCGTTTTGCAGTATTATCGCATCGATTGCTTAGCAAAAGGAACCATCAAACGCTAAAGCCTCTAACACTTGGTCTCTTTTTATTTACTCGAGTTAATTACTCGAGTAAATAACCCAAGTTATACATTGACCCAACCCATTTATGAGCAAAACTATGTTGCAACTGTTATCAGCCTCTAAACTCGTTTCGAGCCCATCAAGCCCATCAAGCCAAAGTCGTCTCGGATTAAAGATTGCCCTTATTGCCTTGTGTTTAACCATTACCGCTTGCGGCAATAGTCGCATGCTGCGCCCGCATAAAATTGCGATTCAGCAAGGCAATATGATTACTCAAGAAATGGTCAATAAGCTTAAGCCGAGCATGACAAAAAGCCAGGTTGAGTTTGTATTGGGTACGCCATTAATTGTCGACACACTCAATACTGATCAGTGGAATTATATTTATACACTGCGCGTCGCCAGCGGAAGAGTAGTACAAAAAAATCTTAATGTATTATTTGTTGATGGCCAACTCAATGAGTTAACAGGCGATTACAAGCCGAGCGAAGAGTAAACAACCAACTACTTTTTAACGGCCTGCGCTTTATCAGCGCGGGCTTTTCGCGAGGCTTTAGGGTCGGCAATTAACGGACGATAAATTTCAACTCTATCTCCGGCATGCATCACATAATCATGCGGTTTAACC
>JABIQF010000279.1 GCA_018668095.1 Cellvibrionales bacterium | reverse complement strand
GGCGCGACTAACGATTCGGTTTTATCGTCTGGGTAATTAGTAATAACCACTTTTAATGGATTAATAACTACCATTGCACGTGGCGCATGAACATTATGATGCTCACGTACGGCAAACTCTAACATCGCCATATCAACAATGCCGTTAACCCGTGTAACGCCGGTTGCTGCACAAAAATTACGAATAGACTCTGGCGCATAACCGCGGCGACGCATACCCGAAATCGTCGGCATGCGAGGGTCATCCCAGCCATTCACAACGGCGTCATCAACCAATCGTTTTAACTTACGCTTACTGGTTACTGTGTAGTTAACATTCAGACGCGAAAACTCATACTGACGTGGCGTTGAAGGCACCGATAACTGCTCTAAAAACCAGTTGTACAAAGGCTTATGATCTTCAAATTCTAAAGTACAAATAGAATGGGTAATGCCTTCAATCGCATCAGATTGACCATGAGTAAAATCATACGTTGGATACACACACCATTTATCACCGGTTTGATGATGCGTTACCTTGCGAATACGGTAAATAATAGGATCACGTAAATTGACATTCGGCGCGGCCATATCAATCTTGGCTCTAAGCACACAGGCGCCCTCGTCAAAATCACCTGCCGTCATCTTGGCAAACAACTCTGCATTCTCTTCAACGCTACGCTCACGATACGGGCTGTTAGTGCCTGGCTCCGTTAATGTGCCTCTATAAGTCCGCGCCTCTTCAGCCGACAAATCACATACATAAGCCAAGCCTTTGGCAATTAGCTCATTAGCAAAGCCATGAAGCTGATCAAAATAGTTAGAAGCAAAACGGATATCACCATGCCAATTAAATCCAAGCCAGCTAATATCATCGGTAATGGCTGCAATAAACTCAGCACTTTCTTTTTCTGGATTAGTGTCATCAAAGCGTAAATGGCATTCACCCTTATAATCTTCGGCTAAACCAAAATTAAGGCAAATGGCTTTAGCATGGCCTATATGCAAATGGCCATTCGGCTCAGGCGGAAACCGTGTAACGATAGACTTCACAGTGGTATCGGCTAAATCTTTATCAATTATCTGACGCAGAAAGTTTGATGGTTTTTTGTTCTCGAGATCGTCAGCAGCAGTATTTGCACTCACTGCACTGTCGTTATTACCTGTCTTGCTAGAATCGACCATCTTTGGTTCCAGAATTAAACTGCTTATTAATATACAAACACCAAAAGATGACGTTTTTCGCGTCTTCTATCGCTGGTGTAAAACAAGTATTATAGCGCCTTCACTACCCACCCACAGCAGCATAAAGGTGGGAAAATTAAGGCAATTCGACGAGTATTCCGAAAATGATTAAATTGAACACAAATATGGGCACCATCACGATTGAACTTGATTTTGATAACGCGCCTAAAACCGCCGCTAATTTTCAGCAATACGTCGAAGATGGCTTTTATGACGGTAAGATATTTCACCGTGTTATCGATAACTTTATGGTTCAAGGCGGTGGCTTTGATATCGACATGAATGAAGGCGAAACGCGCCCTTCTATCGAAAATGAAGCCGATAACGGTCTAAAGAACGAAAACGGCACGCTAGCCATGGCTAGAACCGGCGACCCTCATTCAGCCAGCTCACAGTTTTTTATTAACGTTACCGACAATGGCTTTCTAAACCATTCGGGCAAAAACCCACAAGGCTGGGGCTATGCCGTATTCGCCAAAATCGTTGATGGTATGGATGTTGTAAACGCGATGAAAGCGGTTGCTACTGGCTCACACGGTCATCACCAAGATGTACCAAGAGAAGCCATTATTATTGAAAGCGCTGTTGTCGAAGCTTAATTCGACACTGATAACACGGAAGCATTATGGCCGATCACAGCCTTTTCATTTCTGACTTACACCTTAGCGTACAAAGGCCGGACATTACTGCAGCCTTTGTGCGTTTTTGTGCAGAGCGCGCAATACAAGCAAACTCACTCTATATTCTTGGCGATTTAAGCGATGCTTGGCTCGGCGATGATGATGACAGTGATATTGCCGATGTGCTGCGCACAGAAATAACAAAGCTGAGCGATGCCGGCGTAAAAGTCTTTATTATGGTCGGTAATCGTGATTTTTTAATGGGCCAGCAATTCGCCCGTGATTGCCAGTGTGAAATCTTACCCGACCCGAGTGTTATCGATCTTTACGGTCAATCTATATTGCTTATGCATGGTGATAGCCTATGCACTAGCGACTCTGAATACATGGCTTTTCGAGCACAAATTCGCAACCCTGATATGCAGCAAATGCTTTTATCTAAATCATTAGATGAGCGTCGCGGCATAGCAAAAATGTTACGTGAAAAAAGTCAAAGCGCTAATGCGACAAAGGCTGCTGATATTATGGATGTAACGCCTAGCGAAGTGGTTAAAGCGCTGCGCGATCATAATGTCGACATTATGATTCATGGGCATACGCATAGACCCGCTGTGCATTCACTGACAATAGACGATGAACAGCAAGCTAAAGCTAAACGTTATGTACTCGGTGACTGGGATAGTCAGGGCTGGTGTATAACGGCATCCAAAGATGAACAATCAACAGAATCTACTTTATCTCTTCAATTAGAATCATTCGATTTTTAGAATAATGGTTTTAAGGCTGCTGAGCCAAAACCTTTAATAAACGTCGCAACAACAACAAACCCGAAATCGTCAAACTCACCAACATGGCTACCCAAAAGCCATACGGCCCACTGATTCCCGGTAGTTCACTATAAAAGCCGAGCCATATCGCGACTGGCAGACCAATTAACCAATACGCAAACATCTGTATTTTCGGCGCACTCACGGTGTCATGATACGCTCTTAATGCTGCAATAGTGGCTGCTTGCAAGCAATCAACAACTTGAAAAGCTGCGCCGAACAACAACAGCTGAGCGGCCAAACGAATCACTTCTGCATCGTTACTGTATAAGCTGACCAATGGATCTCTAAACACCCAAAATACGAACGTCAAAACAAACGCTAATAAAACATTAAAATTGGTTCCAACTTTGACACTGTAACGCGCACCTTCATAACTTTCTGCACCCAATTGCTGTGAGGCTCTTATCGTTACGCCCGCCGCAAAACCCAGATAAATCATAAATGAAGCCGAAGCTATGCTAATGGCAATAGAATTTGCAGCCGCTGCTATGGGACCAAAATATGCGATTAACATACCCGCGCCGGCAAACATGCTCATTTCAATAAGCACAGATAAACCGATAGGAAAACCTAGCCTGAGAGTCGATAAAATAACCTTCATATCGGGGGCTGAGAAATTTTTGAACACGTGCAGATGGCGTATACTTTTATGCCATTGCAGCATGGCGGCACTCGCAAAAAAGCCCACCCATAACAAAACAGCTGTTGCCCAGGCGCAACCTTCAGCACCCAATTTAGGAAAACCCCATGCACCATAAACCAATGCATAATCTAAGGGAATATTCATTAGGAATACGACAAAATTAATCCAAAAAACAGGCTGGGTTAAATTCATAGCTTCAAGACTGCCCCTTAAAGCAGCCAGCATAGTCATCGGCACGGCGCCCCAAGCAATTGCCTGTAAATAATCATGTGCGCGGCTCGCCATGACAGGCTCGAAACCACTGACTAATAGAATTTCTGCTGCCAATAAAATTGTCAGCACACCCAACAAGCCACAGACTAGCGTTAACCAGAGTGACTGGTGAACCTGATGACGTAATGCCGACATATCCTCGGCACCAAAATAGCGACCGACTAATGCCTGAGTAATAAGGCCAATACCAAAAAAGAACAGTATCGTTACACACCAAATATTCGCGCCAAGACTCAGCCCCGCCAATTCATCAGTACCGGCGTGCCCTGCCAGCAGTACATCCGTAATACCCATACCCATAATTGCCAGCTGCGACAACGCAACAGGCAAAGCCAGACGAGAAAGTGATTTGAGCTCAGTGGAAAGTTTTGACATTAATAATTATCTAAACCAGACTTTTTTATATACAAGGCAATAAGCATGGACACAGTATAACGGTAATAAGGCTGACAGCGCTCGACTAGAAGAGGCTATCGTGAATAAGACTTCAAATGACCTCGTGGTCATAAGGGCAAATAACTGAAGAATTGTGAAAATAAGTCAATCTAGGTTGACAGTGAGCCTCAGTCGGCAATAATCGCGCCTCAATAAATTGGTTTGATTAGACGATATCATGTTCGTTAATCTGCATGGCATAAACCCACTGATGATAAAATGATGACTGATGAATTTTTAGATGACGGCTTGAATGACTTTATTACACAGCACCTACCCTCAATTAATGCGGCAGGTGTCACCGTTGAATCTCAGAATGATGAGCAATTAATTCTTAGCGCACCCTTAGCATTGAATCACAATGATAGAGGTAACGCCTTTGGCGGCAGCATATTTAACATTGCGTTAATGGCTTGTTGGGGGGCGCTGTATATTGAATGCCGAAAACACATAGAGAATCCGAACATTGTCACTCGTGATGGTCAAATTCGCTATCGACAGCCCTGCACCGAAGATACTATTCGTGCCAGCTGTAAAAAGCCGGAAGCCAGACAGTGGGAAGGCTTTTTCGCACATTATGAAAAAACCGGAAAAACCTCATTATCGCTCACTAGCAAGATAATGAACGGCGATGAAATCGCCGCTTATTTTGAAGGTGTATTTGTTTTATTAAATGACTAAAAAATTAATTATTAGGAGAGCTATAACGCCTTCCTAAATTTCAATGTCATCCTGT
>JABIQF010000114.1 GCA_018668095.1 Cellvibrionales bacterium | reverse complement strand
GTGAAGCAGACTTACCTTGCAGACAATAAGGTGTTTTTAGCCTCGGCAGAGCCTATAGAGGCTGAGGCCGTTATGCTTGTTCCCGAGGTGTTTGAAGAGCAAGTGTATATGCTGACTTCCCTAATGAAGCATCCTTACGTAGCGTCATTAGGGTATATTGATCGAGAAGTTGAGGAATGGTTTACCGATGCCTCTCGCTTGGGTTGCTATCTTGCGTATCTGCTGCCTTTTTCTAATATGCAGCGTTATGGTTTATTGGCATTGGCTGATCCGATTGAGCGGTTAAATAGCATTCAGCTTTTGCTTGATGAAATGGATGATAATGGCGTTTAACGCGGCCTAGCTGGCCAGTTAAGGTTAATCGCTAAGCTATTATGTTAGTACTGCCTATTTTCTAACACATTTTCAAAATGTGGCTACAATATAGCTAAATAAATTTAATTGCCTATTGGCATCGACTCCGATGCGCCTTAAGCGGACTAATAATTTCGAGAGAACAGTATTCCATGTACAACTTTATTGACGTTGAAGCGTCTGGTTTTGGTGCCGGCAGTTATCCTATTGAGGTCGGTGTCGCTATGGCGAGCGGACAAATGCACTGTACGTTGATTCGTCCAGAAGAGGATTGGGTTCACTGGAGTGAAGATGCGGCAGCCATTCATGGTATTCCTCGCGATATTCTTTTGGTTAAAGGTAAATCGGCGTTGAAAGTAGCTATGTTGCTTAACGAGTGGCTCGATGGTGAAACCGTGTATTCTGATGCCTGGGGTAATGATTCTTGTTGGTTGGCTATGCTTTATGAAGAAGCGAGCATTCGTCAGCGTTTTAAGGTCGATTCTGTCGTTTCTTTAATGTCTCAAAAGCAAATGGCCCAATGGCATCAAAAGAAAAATTCGGTTATTCAGAATATGCAGCTCCAGCGTCATCGTGCGAGTAGTGATGCGTTGATTTTACAAACCACATTGAATGAACTGCAATCGCAATAGTGTGGATGGATAGATCGCTAAATTATTGTTTTTAATGGCTATTTATCTATTTTTGAAATGAGAATCTTCGATGTAACCTTCCTGGCTTTCTTCCATCCTTTCCTCTGTATCTTGTTTATTTGATTTAGTGCAAAAAAGTGTAAAAGTATATTAAGCGTATATCTTTAGCTACTGACATCATTTAATTTAAATGCCGAGCTTAAATAATTAAGCGTAACGAATAAAACGTACTTTTTAGGCACTAATAAATAGAAAAACTGCTTTTTAATCAATGACAAACAATTTTTTTGGACTACGCTTAAACTCTGGGTAAAGAAAATTTTATCTTATCGTTATATAAGAATTAAAAACGGTAAGTCACCAAAAAAAGTATTCATAGGGAATCATCATGAGCAGGTTTTTTGCAGCCACTTGTCAGTATCGCCGTTCACGTTATGGCTTGGGAAGGGTTTTATTCATTGTCGCTTTATTATTCAATTCCATTGTTGTAGCTCAAGATTCAGAAAGCGAGATTGAAACTGGTAGCTATAAAATTAATGCCGGTGATGTTTTATCGTTACAAGTATGGAATGAGCCATCGCTGAGTTCTGAGCAGTTTTCTGTAAGGCCTGATGGCTTTGTTAGCATTC
This sequence comes from Cellvibrionales bacterium, assembly GCA_018668095.1. GTDB lineage: Bacteria > Pseudomonadota > Gammaproteobacteria > Pseudomonadales > UBA7434 > UBA7434. Next base: position 1,099 of record JABIQF010000114.1, on the reverse strand, counting down.
CTGTTATTGGTGAAATGCGCGCAAGTAAAAAAACGATTGTGGAATTACAAGCATCTATCGCAAAAGGCTTATCGCGTTATTTAAAAGATCAGCCAACGGTTGTGGTTTCTGTACTCGCTAGTAACGGTAATTTGGTTTATGTATTGGGTAAGGTAGGTCGGCCAGGTGCATTCCCTTTAAATGGGCCAATGGATGTTACTCAAGCGCTAGCTTTTTCCGGTGGGTTAAATAGTTTTGCTGCTGAAAATAAGATAAAGGTTTTGCGACGTGACGATAGTGGCCAACAAAGGTCGATTAAATTCAAATATGGTCAGGTAAAAGATGGCGATAAGCTTGAAACTAATATCCTGCTGGAAAGCGGTGATGTTGTTTTAGTGCCGTAACTCGGATATCAAAAGTAAATCATGTTTATGCAGCGCTATTCGTCAATCATTAGAGGTTTAATCCTTTGTTTTTCTGTCACGAGTACGAATATATCGGCAAGTGAATATTCATTGGGTAAATCAGTAAATGTAAGAGCTTATTATGCTGATAATTCCGGTTTATCAACAGTTAATAAAGTTGAGCGATACGGTGAAACAGGAGCGTTGAGTTTTGATTTATCTCGGATGACAGAGATATCTAGATTTACCGGAGCGCTATTGCTAGAAGTCAATAACTATAATATTAAGTCATACAGTACCTTTGACCAGCGCGGCAACGTTGATTATACAAGAAATAATGAAAGAGGATCTTGGGGTTTTGGTGTTACTTATGATCGAGATTCTATAAGTTCTTATGAGGACACAGAGCAAAATTTTGGTTTGCAAAATCAGATAGATACTCAGGTTTTATCACAAAGCTTGAGGGCGAATTGGAATCGGCAGCTTGATGAAAAAAATGTATTAGCTTTGAATGCTAGTGTGACAGATGTAGCTTATGAATCCGCATTTCGTAACGACTACCGCTATGGCCAGAGCTCATTATTATGGCAACATTATTTAAGCGGCCGTATGCGATTGCAAGCCAATCTTTCATACAGTTTGTTTGATTCTGAGAGTACAAGTAGTTTAAGTGTTAGCCCTTTATTTAATGATGCGATTATTGATGGTGATCTTTC
>JABIQF010000218.1 GCA_018668095.1 Cellvibrionales bacterium | reverse complement strand
CTTTACTAGGTATCTACTCACCCCTTTACTAGGTATCTTCTCACCTTTGTACTAGATATTTACTTACTTTTGTTTAAACCAATCGATTTCAATTTTTTTCGTTCATCTTCGCTTAAGTCTGACAATGGTTTGCGCTCGAGTTCCGCAATAAATTGGCTTAGTTCACGTCCTTCAAATTGTTCTTCAATTCTTTTGAGTACATCAGTGAATTCATCGGTGGCAACGGCTTCTTGTTCTGAGGGCTTATGACGACTGGCGCAGTGATTCAGTGCCGCAGCTTCGCTGGTGCCATGCCAGTAACCGAGAAGCATGCTTGTGGTAACCGCTTGGGTTTGCTCTTTAATATGCGTAAAGAGTTTAAGAAGTAGCTTGGCTTCTTTGCTGTCGATAGCCTCTACGCAGCTAGGTATTTCAGTGGTTTTGGCCAGTTGAGGATAGTGAAGCAGTAGTGCAATAGCCCAAACAATGGGTGTCTTCTCTAAGCCTAATTCACTGCTAGCAATTTTCTTAGGTTTGTTCGCCGTTGCATCGTTGGCGTTGTTACTGTCCGTTTGTTGAGGATTGGATCGATCATTATTCCGTTGATTAGCACCGGCTTTAGGTGCTGCTGCCTTACCCGATGAAGGCGATTTACTCGCCGTGATTTCGGCTTCACGAGATTGCAGCAAGCTGATATCTGCACCGGTTTCATTGGCGAGCTTAGTGAGCATTAACTGTTTAAATACGCCATGTGGAAGCTGTTGAATAAGCGGTAACGCACGTTGGCTGAGTTTGGCTTTGCCAGCGCCTGAATCAAGATTAATGCCTTCACTTGCCGTTTGAAAAAGCAGTGTTTCTAGCGGCATGGCTTGTTCTACGGTGTGAAAAAACGCTTCTTTGCCATTACTGCGGACATAGGTATCGGGATCTTCACCATCGGGTAAAAACAAAAAGCAGACTTCGCGGCCGTCAGACATGGCCGGCAGTGCCGTTTCCAATAAGCGCGCGGCCGCTTTTTTACCTGCGGCATCACCGTCAAAGCAAACAACTAATTTGCTGGTATGGCGAAATATTTTTTCAAGATGATAGATGCTGCTGGCAGTACCGAGTGTGGCAACGGCATTGCTAATACCAAATTGCACCAGCGATACCACATCCATATAGCCCTCAACCATTAACAGATAATCGAGCTGCCGATTGGCTTTACGTGCTTCGTAAAGGCCATACAGCTCGCGCTGTTTGTGGAACACGGGCGTTTCTGGCGAGTTTAAATATTTGGGCTTGTCATCATTCAGTACGCGCCCACCAAAGGCGATAACGCGGCCGCGATTGTCACGAATGGGAAAGATAATCCGTTCACGAAAACGATCATAAAAATCGCCATTATCTTTTTTGACCAGCATCCCACAGGTTTCGAGTTGCGCAATTTTTTGTTGGCGAGTTTTATTCTTATTGCTGTCGTCGGTGTTTTCTTCAATGGCCTGCAATAAATTATCCCAGCCAGGGGGTGCGTAGCCGATACCGAAGTCACGGGCAATTTCGCCGCTTAGGCCGCGATTCTTAAGGTATTCAATGGCTTGCTTTTTATTGCTGTGCTGACGCAGTTGGGTTTGAAAGTGATGCGCTGTCCAGCCGAGTACGTCATAAAGGCTTTGTGACTGACTTTTGCGTTTGCGTTGTAATTCACTATTGCCGCCAGTCTCTTCGCGCGGCACTTCAAGGCCAACCATGGCTGCTAAGGTTTCTACGGCAGCAGGAAAATCGATATTCTCGTAATCCATAATAAAGCCAACACTGTTACCACCGGCGCCACAGCCAAAGCAGTAAAAGAATTGTTTATCGGGATTCACGCTAAATGAGGGGTTTTTTTCGTCATGGAACGGGCAGCAGGCGGTGTAGTTACGGCCACTTTTTTTGAGCGATACGCGACGGTCAATCACCTCAACAATATCGACGCGATCGAGTACATCGTCGATAAATTGTTGAGGGATAAGTCCGGCCATAAATTACTCTAAATAAAAATGTTAGCTATCGTTAATCACAGGGTTAAACGCAGGGTTAAACGTAAAATTAAGCGAGAGCCGCTTTGATTTTACCGCTGACAGCACCGACATCGGCACGGCCTTGGAGCTGAGGCTTAAGAATACCCATTACTTTGCCCATATCTTTCATGCTTTCAGCACCCGAAGCGCTTATGGCTGCGGTAATAAGGTCGGCAATTTCTTGCTCGCTGAGTTGAGCCGGTAAGAATGTTTGAATCACGACCATTTCAGTTTCTTCAATTACGGCGAGGTCTTCACGGTCAGCCGCGCGGTATTGCTCTATTGAGTCGCGACGTTGTTTCAGCATTTTATCGAGCACGACAATAACGCGGTCGTTATCGACATCAATGCGCTCATCCACTTCGATGCGCTTTAAATCAGCAAGAATCAGGCGAATAGTGCCCAGCGTGGGTTTATCTTTAGCACGCATAGCGGCTTTCATGGCGTCTTCGATGGCGATTTTATGATCACACTTGCTCACAGGCTTTCCTCGGTTTAAAGCTGGGTCTAATGAATGTTGAGTGGCAGCGCTTATTTCTTAGCTCGCCATATTTTCTCTGTTAGGGATAGGAGTATACAGGGAGCGAAACGGGGGTTATATGCCTTTAAAAACAAAAAACCCGACACTGGGTCGGGTTTTTATAGGCATGTTGCAGAGCGTATCTGCTAGTACATGCGAACTCTTGAGCGAATTTCACGGCCCACTTTCTTCTGATGGCGCTTAACAGCGGCAGCAGCTTTGCGCTTACGAACAGCCGTTGGCTTTTCGTAGAATTCGCGACGGCGAACTTCGGCAATGACGCCAGCTTTTTCGCAAGATCGTTTAAAACGACGTAATGCGATATCAAAGGGCTCGTTATCTTTTACTCTAACTTGTGGCATAAAAACTCATCTACTTGGTATAAGGTTAAATATACATATATAACGACAAATCAATCTATTGTCGCGCACAATCAAAGGTGTGCTTTTGCAAGGGCGGCAATTCTATACAGGCTTTAGATAAATTGCAAAGGCATTCGAGGGCTTTTCTACCTTTTTAAGGGTATGTGGGGCTTATTAATGAATAAATGGCGCGTATCAATCGTAGACTCATACTGCAGATGGGCTTGCTTTAGACGTTTGGTCGCTAAATATGGCGAAACTCGACGCGAGGTTAGGCATTTTTTAAGTGAAAAGTAGGCAGTATTGGTTAATTGAATAGCAGGTTAACGGCGTTATTAACGGTGATAGGCCGTTGTTTTTCAACGGAATGCCCGCATAATGGCAGCGGCTTGCAACGTGTTTTAGCAAGAAACCTCTTATTCAGCCTCGGGTCAAAGTTCAACAGCGCTTGATTCGGCATGTCATCGTTCGCTTTTAAAAGCCGTCGACGTTGTGAGGTTAGCGTTTGGCTTTATTGATTAAAAGCATTCGTTAGGCGTTTTTTATTCGTAATAAACCGTATGGAGATATTGAGATGAACACATTATTAAAGGTTGCCCCATTGAAGTTAACAGCGATAGCGAAGTTTTTGGTCATCAGTATATTTATTGCCAGCGTGGCGGCTTGCGTGCCCTCGCAGCAAACGGGTACCAGTTATTCGCGTAATGAAGCTCGCGTGGTACAAAATGTAAAGCTAGGTACCATTGTTGATGCAACGCCAGTGATGATTGAAGGGACAAAAAGCGGCATAGGCGGCATTCTTGGTGGCGTAGTGGGTGGGCTTGCGGGCTCAACCATTGATGACGGTGCAACTGCTGATATCGCTGCCGTTATTGTTGGTGCAGCAGGTGCCGCAGTGGGTGCTAAAGCTGAGAGTGCGCTGACGAAGGCGCAAGGTATGGAATACACCATCAAATTAGATGATGATGAAGTGATCTCCGTCGTACAAGCCATCGATCCAAAAGCAGCGCCTATTATGGCGGGCGATGCGGTTAAATTATTATCGCAGGGCGGAACGTTCCGCGTAACTAAATTAGCGAGCACACGCTATTAATATTGGCTTAAATAAAAAACGGTAGTACAGCTAAATGTTAGTGTTAGGAATTGAAACGTCTTGTGATGAGACAGGTATTGCATTGTATGACACAGAGCGCGGCTTAGTGGCCGATGCTCTGCATAGTCAGATTGATTTGCATGTTGAATACGGTGGCGTGGTACCGGAGTTAGCTTCGCGTGATCATATTCGTAAAACCTTGCCGATGATCCGTCAGTTAATGGCAGACGCTAACATTGATAAAAACGCGATAGATGGCATTGCATATACTGCGGGTCCTGGTTTGATTGGTGCCTTATTAGTCGGTGCGTCATTGGGGCGTTCATTGGCGATGGCTTGGAATGTGCCGGCGGTGGGTGTGCATCATATGGAAGGCCACTTGTTAGCGCCAATGTTAGAAGATAATCCTCCGGAGTTTCCTTTTGTTGCGTTGTTGGTTTCAGGTGGTCATACGCAATTAGTTGAAGTAAAGCAGTTAGGTGATTATACGCTCTTAGGTGAATCGTTAGATGACGCTGCTGGTGAGGCTTTTGATAAAGCCGCCAAAATGTTGGGCTTGCCTTATCCGGGTGGGCCGCAAATTGCGCGTTTAGCAAAGTCTGGAGTGGTAGGGCGTTTTGATTTTCCGCGGCCAATGGTGAATCGTCCGGGGTTAGATTTTAGTTTTAGTGGTTTAAAAACGTTTACTAAAAACACCATAGCTAAATGTGTGAGTGAAGATGGATTGGATGAGCAAACTAAAGCGGATATTGCTTGTGCATTTGAAGAAGCGGTTGTGAGTACTTTGGCGATAAAATGCAAACGGGCTTTAAAGCAAACGGGTTTAAAGCGTTTAATTATTGCGGGAGGTGTTAGTGCTAATCAGCGTTTGCGTGAAGCTTTAGAAGAGATGACGGCGGCGCAGCGGTCACAGGTATTTTATGCGCGGCCTGAGTATTGTACAGATAATGGAGCGATGATTGCTTTGGCGGGTGCGTTGCGATTAGAGAGGGGGCATGTTGAGGCGCTTGAGGTGAAAGTTAAGCCGCGTTGGCCGCTTGAAGATTTAGAGAAGCTGGCTTAAATTAATAAGTCATTCAATTTAAAAAATAGTTAAATAAATTATAAGTAAGGTGTTTCATGGCAACGGTTTTTATTGAAGATTTAAAAGTAGATACGGTTATTGGTTTATGTGAGTGGGAGAAGCATGTAAAGCAGACTTTGCATTTTGATATTGATATGCAAGTGGATATTAATGGTGCGGCCAGCGGTGATAATATTGATGGTACGGTTGATTATGCGGCGGTTGCACAGCAGGTGATAGATTTTACGCAGGCGCAGAGTTGTTTGTTAATTGAGACGTTGTTGGAGTCTTTGTTGCAGCATTTGCTTGATACGCATGAGCGGATTAGTGAGGTGACGATTACGTTGCGGAAGCCTTTGGCGATTCCGGCAGCGGGATGTGCTGGGATTACGAGTTCGTTAGCTCGCGTTTGAGTTTGATTTTGAGTATAGAATCTTAGTAGTGATGGGATATTCTCAGGGTTTACTTTCTTGTTTGAGTTTTCAATCAAGACCGTCGGGAGTGGCCCGACATGCCAGTCACTTTTTTCAACAGCAAAAAAAGTAACCAAAAAT
>JABIQF010000278.1 GCA_018668095.1 Cellvibrionales bacterium | reverse complement strand
GCCAGCGCTATTGGGGCTCGCCAATACCCATGCTGACACTGCCTGAAGGCGGCGAAATTCCTGTACCGGCCGATCGTTTGCCAGTGCTACTGCCTGAAGATGTTGTTATGGATGGCGTACGTTCACCGATTAAGGCCGATGAAGAGTGGTGTAAAACCACGCTAGACGGAAAAGACGTAACGCATGAAACCGACACCTTTGATACCTTTATGGAATCGAGCTGGTATTACGCGCGCTTTACCTGCCCAGACTATGACAAAGCCATTTTAGACAGCGAACGGGCCAACTACTGGCTGCCTGTCGATCAATATGTTGGCGGCATAGAACACGCCATACTGCATTTGTTATACGCACGCTTCTATCACAAGCTATTACGTGATGACGGCTTTGTTGACTCTAACGAACCCTTTAAGCGTCTACTGTGCCAAGGCATGGTTCTGGCTGAGTCGTTTTACAGCAACAAAGAAGACGGCGGAAAGATTTGGTACAACCCAGAAGATATCGATTTTGAACGTGACAGCAAAGGCAAAGTGACTTCAGCGGTTGATCGCAAAACAGGTAAAGCCGTTGAAATTGGCGGCATGACCAAAATGTCTAAGTCAAAAAACAACGGTATTGATCCACAAACCGCTATAGAAAAATTTGGCGCAGATACTGTTCGCGTATTCACTATGTTTGCTGCCCCACCTGAGCAAACCTTAGAGTGGAATGATGATGGCGTTGGCGGAGCACAGCGCTTCTTAAAACGACTGTGGACCTATTGCCAAGATCAAAAATCATTTATCGCCGAAGGAAAAGCGGCATTAAACAGTGATTGGTTAATTACTGGTGTTGAGCTCAACGAAGAGAGTCAGGATGCTAGACACAGCATTCATACCATTTTAGAAAAAGCGTTAATTGATTTTGATAAAAACCAATTCAATACCGTTATTGCTGCATGCATGACTATTTTGAATCATTTACCCACAGCTGATAAATCCATTGCCGCGCCAGTAGCTGCTGAAGGTGTCAGTATTTTATTACGCCTACTCTCGCCCATTGCGCCGCATATTTGTCATAGCTTATGGAATGAATTAGCTGACCAAAATATTTTATCCGCACCTTGGCCAAAAGTAGACAGCAGCGCACTCACACTGTCGTCTATCGAATTGGTTGTGCAAGTAAATGGTAAAGTGCGCGCCAAAATTAAAATGGCGGCTGATACTGACAAAGCAACACTTGAAAGCACTGCCTTAGCGCATGAAAACGTACAAAAATTTATTGAAGATAAAACCGTCAGAAAAGTCATAGTGATACCCGGCAAGCTAATTAATATCGTTGCCAATTAATTCTTTCAACCAACACTGAAAAAAGGTAACTCGCGTGAATAACAGGCTTATAATCAAAGCGACAATGATTGCAGTTATCACATTACTGCTAACCGCTTGCGGCTATCAGCTTCAAAAACCGATTATTTTAGACGACAACACACAACCGGTTTATGTTGATGGTGATAGGTTAATAAGTATTGCGCTGAAACAACAGTTGCGTAGCAACAGCATAGCGATAGTCAGTAACGCCTCTTCAGCCAAGAGCATTATAACGGTTGCACTTATCGATAATGACAGCCGCAGCTATTCAGTGAGTGCAGATGCGCGTGATGCAGAATCATTACGCAGCATGGCCGCTTCAATAGAGTGGCATCGCATCGCAGCCTCAGAAAACATTGAGCGTACATTAATACAAAAGACTGTAGTGAATGCCGAAGTTGTTCAGACACAAAACCCAGATAATGTTGCGGCACAAAACAGTGAATGTGAAATACTTATACGCGAGCTGCGCGAACGCCTCGTCGAAAAAATGATTAGCTTAATCCGCTATCATTAAAAAAACGGCTGACGTTAACGGTTACTGAAAAAAATTATGCAAATATATTCAAACAAGCTCGCTGCTAATTTAAAGCAATCACTGGCGCCTATTTACTTAGTGGCAGGTGATGATATTTTATTGCAAAACGAAGCCTGCGATGAGATTCGTAAGGCCTGTAGCAAAAAAGGCTACGATGAGCGAGAGCGGTTTAATTTTGAAACAGGTTTTGATTGGCAATCATGGAACGAGAGCTGTAATGCCCTTTCATTATTCTCTAGCCAACGAATTATAGAATTACGTTTACCGAGTAGTAAAATTGGCACCGCAGGCAGCGAAGCCATTAGCCGCTATTGTGAAAATCCACCGCAAGATACTATTGTACTGATTATTTCTGCACGCATTGAAGGCAACCCCAAGTGGGTTAAAGCCGCTACTCAAGCAGGCGTTTACGTACCTATATATCCTTTAGACAACAATCAACTTCCCAGTTGGTTAAAGCAACGAGCACAAAAAAGTAATCTCACTCTAGCGCATGATGCGGCTGAATTATTAGCTGAACGTGTTGAAGGCAATTTAATGGCCGCCGCGCAAGAGCTCGATAAGTTAGCGCTACTGCTACCTAAGAACAGTACTATTGATCGCGCATCGGTTGGCAAAGCTGTTGCTGATAGCGCGAGGTTCTCAGCCTTTAATACTTTTGACCATGCGATTGATGGTGATGCGACGAGTGCTTGCAGAGCGCTACGGCATTTACAAGAAGAAGGTAATGAACCCGCAGCGATTATTGCGGCATTAGCGCATCAGTTAAGAAATTTATCGCAGTTAAAAGATTTTGAATCAAAAAATAAGATGGCTGATGGGATGCGAGTTTTGCGAATTAATCGTAAGCGTCAATCGGCGACTACGGCTTTGGTTTCACGTACTACAGTGAATCAGTTTAATCATTTTATTCAGTTAACGGCTAAGGCTGATACTTGTAGTAAGAGTATTAATAAAGAGACGGCTTGGTTGTTGATTGAGATGGTGTTGTTGGGGTTGGCGGGGAAGTCGCTTCCTACGCAGCGATATCATTTGGAATGATTTAGAGGGGGTTATCGCCCTCTTAGCTCCCCCGCTTTATATGAATGCTTAGAGGGAATCGTCTATTCTGAGGTTATACTTTTATTTTTATAGTTTTCAGTTCAAGACCGTCGGGGGTACTTTTTTGTGCTGCACTTATATCAGGCTTTATGCCCAAACTTATCTTTTATCTGCTGAGTAACAGCCAGGGCCTAATCTTTAATTCCTATCTAATAGCATTCTTATATTCTGGGTTTTTATGCGTTCTTTGAAATTTTAAGTTCAAGGTCGTCGGGAGTGGCCCGACATGCCAGTCACTTTTTTCAACAGCAAAAAAAGTAACCAAAAATGCCGTAAGCTTAACGGCGAAGCTTAACCACGACGGGTGCATCTCG
>JABIQF010000089.1 GCA_018668095.1 Cellvibrionales bacterium | reverse complement strand
GCAAAGAGAAGAGCAAAGAGAAGAGTAAAGAGAGTAACAAAAAGAGGAAATTGGTGGTGAACCCCAACCAGCCACACCCCGGCACACGAGTCGATAGCTACCGTTGCTCCCTTCCAGGCCTGGCGGAATTTACCATCTATCGTTGCGAGGGGACCCATTGAGGCCACCATAACGTTCTGCTCACATTGACGCAGGGCGCGGATTATGGCGAATGTCTTCAGCGCTTGCAAGTGGAGAAAGGACAGACAGATAAGATTTTACTGAATAGCGACACAAGCAAGTAGGCATTCTGAACGCTAATAGTGAATTCTGATAAAGAACAGTGACTAGAAATTAGTATCGACGAAGGTCAATCAGCTTATTATTGGCATCGACTAACAAAGTAAACTGCCCTTGCACGCCATTATGAGTAACGTACGGCTTAAGCGCCTCGGCAGGAAAACGGATTTTCTGCCCATCAAGCGACGTAGCCACCACCTCGCGAGCACTGCCACGATAGAGTTTCAACAACTCCTCACTCGCAATATTTAAACGGATAATAATGCTACGATTTGACGCTGCCGGTGTTGATGCCATCTAATGAACCTCCTAGCAGGTCATTAATATAAATCGGGAACTTTCAACGCTAAGGTGGTCTTAATTTCTGGTGTTTTTTTTACACATTTTTTTTGCAAAAACACAGAGGATCTATACAATATCCCCTGCAAAATCTACCGCCAAATTTTAAACGATAATGATAATAATGTTTAGTGGGTAAACGCCCGCCAGCGCCTAAAAGTATAAAAAAGACTAAAAAGTATTTAGCAGTAGAAACCAACAGTCATACACACAGAATATACAACTACAAACGGTAAGCACAAGACACTATGACAGCAGAGACAATTCACCCTATTCAACAACTGCGCACGCAATTATCGGCCAGTATTTTAGGCCAGCCTAAATTGGTTGATCGCTTAATTATGGCGCTCTTAGCCGATGGACACCTACTCGTAGAAGGCGCTCCAGGATTAGCAAAAACGCGTGCCATACGAAGCCTTGCCGATGAAATTCATGGCAGCTTTCAACGTATTCAATTTACCCCCGATTTATTACCTGGCGATGTTACTGGCACCGATATCTATAGGCCACAAACGGGCGAGTTTGAGTTTCAGCCAGGCCCTATTTTTCATAACTTAGTATTGGCCGATGAAATTAATCGCGCACCGGCTAAGGTTCAAGCCGCATTACTCGAAGCCATGGCTGAGCGCCAAGTGAGTGTAGGCAAAACCACCTACACGCTGCCACCGCTATTTTTAGTCATGGCAACACAAAACCCTATAGAGCAAGAAGGCACCTATCCTCTGCCAGAAGCGCAGCTTGATCGATTCTTACTGCACGTTGTTGTCGACTATCCAAATGCCGAAGCTGAACGCGCCATTTTAAAACTGGTCAGAAATGAAATGATGGCACTCAATGCTGCCGACACGGCCAATAGTGACGACACTGAAAATAGTGACGATACTGAAAACACTGATAAAAACCCATCAAAAACGCTTATTGATAATGAAAGTATTTTTGAAGCACGACAAGCCGCTCTCGGACTCTTCATGTCTGAAGCCGTTGAAGAATATATTGTGCAACTAGTTATCGCGACACGCTCACCCGAGCAATACGATGCATCGCTTTCAAACTTACTCGACTACGGCGCAAGCCCAAGAGCAACACTGGCACTTGATCGCTGTGCGCGCGCCAACGCTTGGCTACGTGGATCAGAATTTGTGACACCCGATGACGTACAAGCGGTTGCTCACGATGTACTGCGCCATAGAATTATTGTTAGTTTTGAAGCTGAAGCCAATGGCATTAGTGCTGACCAAGTTATTAGCACATTAATAGCGAAAGTACCGGTAAGCTAAGGCTTATTTTAAACCCTTTCAAACAATCTATGATGCGATAATTAACTCATGGCTAGCGGCGCTAAAACCAATCTCAAACAGCTTATTGACCTGCGTTATCGCGCAGGTGAATTAAATCTGTTTGCGCGCCATAAAGCACAAAGTCAATTAGCTGGTAATGTAAAAACAAGCTTTCGCGGCCGAGGCATAGACTTCGAAGAAATTCGTCACTACCAACCGGGTGATGATATTCGCTCTATAGACTGGCGCGTTACAGCTAGAACCGGCGAAGCACATACCAAACTCTACCAAGAAGAACGTGAGCGCCCTGTACTCGTGGTGACTGATCAAAGACCCAGTATGATATTTGGCACACAATGCTGCTTTAAATCGGTACAAGCCGCAGAAGTTGCCAGCCTTCTTTGCTGGGCCGCATTAGGACAAAATGATCGTGTCGGCGGATTGGTATTTAATGGGCAGCAACATCAAGAAATTCGTCCAGCTCGCAGTAAATCATCGGTACTGCAATTACTCAGCGCTATTCATAAATACAATACTGACGAACAGCTCCAGCATCAAAATATCGACACTTCGAATAACGATATGGCTAGCATCAATGAAGTGATCAAAGAGCTGCGGCGCATAGCTAAACCCGGTAGCGCTTTATTTATTATTAGTGATTTTATCGGCCTAAATGAGGACGGTATTAAGCAACTTCACCTGCTTAAAAAACACTGTGATGTTAACGCTATTTTTATTAGTGACCCAATGGAAAAACAATTGCCCGCACAGGGCGGCTGTCAGTTTACTGATGGTGTAAAACGGCAATGGTTTAACACTGACAATCAGCAATTAGTGGAGGCCTTTAAGCAACGATTTACAGCAAGGGTCACGCATCTCACGCAGCAACTGGCAGCTCATGGTATTCCCACTATCGCCATTAGCACTCACGATAACGCACTAACTGTGCTGCGCAGCCAATACCACAGCAAAGCCACGGCTGCTAATATTAATATTAGCAGCCGTAAATTAGACGTAAAAGGCAGCGCCATATGAACGAGCAAATAAATCCGCTCGATCAACTGCCTGCGGTAGCATTGCCTGAAGCCATAAGCGCTTGGCCGGCTACCATTGCTTGGTGGCTTCTTATCGCTGTGAGTGTATTAACTTTAATAGCGCTAATTGCTTACTGCCTTCACCGCTATAAAGCTAAAGCATTAATGCGCGCAGCTATAGCCGAGAGCCAGCAATTACATCAACAATATTTGTTGACTAAAAATAGCCATCGCTACCTTAGTCAATACAACCAACTATTACGTCGCTTCTGCCTTCAACAATTTCCCGACGTGCCCTGCGCGGCTTTATCAGGAGATGCTTGGTTGCAGCTGTTAGACACACTCGCGAATAAAACCTTATATCAATCAGAATGTGGTAGACAGCTACTGAATATTTATCAACCTCAGTCATCTGAAAATATTGATATAGCTGGCTTAGATATACTTTTAAATAATTGGTTTAAACAGCTAAAAATTCGCGGTAGACGAGAGGTGAATCAATTACATCATGATTAGCTTCGAAACTTACTGGTTCTTTTGGCTCACGCCGTTGCCATGGTTGATATATGCGTGGATGCCCGCCGTAGGTGATCAATCGCCAGCGTTGCGTGTACCCTTTACCGATGACCTCGAAAGCCTAGCGCAACAAACACAGCTACGCAGCGGTAAATCATCAATCAATATGCTGTTACTCGCAGTTATATGGCTCTGTCTATTAGTGACTGCCAATCGCCCTATAGCGACAGGCGTCGCCATTCAACTGCCCACCGAAGCGCGCGACATGATGTTGGCCGTTGATATATCTGGCAGCATGGAAGAGCGCGATATGCTGCTCAACGGCAAAAACGTTAGACGAATTGATACCGTCAAACACGTATTAAGTGACTTTACTGACAGACGAAGCGGTGATCGTGTTGGCTTAATTTTATTTGCCGACCAGGCTTACTTACAAGTGCCGCTAACTTATGATTTAGCCACCGTAAAACAATTGCTCAACGAGGCGCAACTCGGTTTTGCTGGACAAAAAACAGCGATAGGTGATGCTATTGGTCTATCGATAAAACGTTTAATTGAAAGACCTAATGAATCGAGAACATTAATTCTACTGACCGATGGCGCAAACAATGCGGGCAATGTTGCACCGTTGGATGCAGCGAAGCTAGCGGCAGAAAATGCTATTAAAATATATACCATTGCCATTGGTGCCGACACTATTGTCGAACGTTCTTTTTTTGGTAACCGAACGCGAAACCCCTCCCGCGACCTTGACGAAACGACACTTAAAAGCATTGCCAAACAAACAGGCGGTCAATTTTTTCGTGCCAAAAACACTGAAGATCTTAAAGGCATTTATAGTGCACTTGATAAACTCGAACCCGTTGATCAAGAAGCGCAACTTTATAGACCCATAAAACAACTTTTTTATATTCCTCTAGGCATTGCGCTTGGCACAACGTTTTTACTTTTACTGTTGAATATTAGCATTCAACTCAAACGTAAATTCATTGATCGACAAGCACTGAATGAGCAAACGCTATGATGGATTTTATTCAACAGCTACATTTTTTGCGTCCCGAATTTTTTTGGTTGCTGCCACTCGTATTAGCCGCGTTTATTAGCTTACATTTACTACGCAGTAAAAGTAGCCAATGGTACGACGTTGTCGATCCATTACTCATAGAGCACCTACTCGATAATCCAGCGAACAACCAAGCTAGCCGACGAACTAGCATGCCATTAGTTGCCGCTGCATTCGCTTGCTGCATAGCGGTTATCGCCGTAGCCGGTCCTAGTTGGGAGCGGCTTCCCAACGTGATAGAACAAAAAACAGATGCGATGATTATTATTACTGATCTTACGCTTTCTATGCACGCCACTGATATTAAACCATCACGATTAATTCGCACCCGTTATAAGTTGCTGGAATTACTCAAGCAAAGAAAAGAAGGCCAAACAGCATTAATTGCCTATTCTGGCGATGCTCATGTTGTATCACCACTTACCGATGATGCAAGCACTATTGCAGCGCTTATTCCGTCACTCTCGCCTGACATTATGCCGAGCATTGGAAGCAATGCCGTCGCTGCATTTAACAGCGCTGCTCAACTGCTAAAAAACAGCGGCATTAGCCGCGCAAAAATTGCGTGGTTTACCGATGAAGCATTGCCTAACGACATCAAAGCCATTGATAACATTCTTAATAGTAAAAACAATAATAGCGCGGGCATAGGTAGTCACTATCAATTAATGATTATTGGCGTTGGTAGCGAAACCGGCGGCCCTATTCCCTTGCCATCGGGTAAATTTATCAAAGACACGAGTGGTCGCATTGTTAATGCACCGCTGAACCGAGGACGACTCAAAGAAATTGCCGCCAATGCCAATGGGGTCTATTTCGACTTACAATCGGACAACAGTGATATTAATGCTATTTTGTCAGAAAACCTCTTTGAGCAAATCAATAATCAAAGTAGCAGTAATAGCAGCGACAAAAATACTGATCAGCCGCTACAAAAAAACGCTGCTAGTATGACCGATAGCTGGCAAGACAGAGGCGCTTACCTAGCCTTATTCTTACTTCCCTTTGCATTGTTTGCCTTTCGTCGCGGCTGGGTTCTTAGCCTTTTGCTGGCTATAAATATTAGCCATACGGATTATGTCGATGCCAACATCGATACTAACATCGATACTAACATCGATAATAACAGCGATATCGATGCTAATATCAAAAACAGCAGTAAAAATAGCTTTGAATGGATTGATCTATGGAAAACACCAGATCAGCAAGCCTATGACTTAGCACGTCAACAACAGCACCAACAAGCCGCCGAGAAATTTGAAAATCCAGAATGGAAAGGCGTTACAGAATATAAGGCCGGTAACTACAAAGAAGCACTTCAAACGCTCTCAGCGTTAGCCGAAAAAAATAACAGTGATTCATCACACTACAATCATGGTCATGCGCTAGCGCGCAACAATGACCTTGCAGGCGCTATTACTGCCTATGATAAAGCGTTAGCGATTAACCCAAAGATGGAAAACGCCAAAGTAGCAAAAAGCATTGTAGAAGCCCTTTTAAAACAGCAGCAAGAGCAGCAGCAAGATAACCAAGAAGGCGAGGAAGGCGAAGAGAATAACGAACAGTCATCGGGTGATAAACAAGATAGCGACAGTTCAGAGAAGAGTGAATCATCGTCTGATGAAAGTGACTCATCTCAAAAAGAATCAGAATCCCAAAAAGAGTCAGAGTCTCAGCAAGGATCAGAGTCAGAGCAAGAATCAGAATCTGACAGCGAAGCATCCAATGAGCTGCTCGATCGACAAGCAGAACAAGAGCAGCAATCTCAAGAACAAAAAGATGAGCAAAAAGCTAGCGAACAATCTGAGAGCGAGAATGGGAAAGACAGCGAAGAAGAAGCTGCGAGTAAACAAGCCGCCGACGCTAGCAATGAGAGTGAAGATGAGAGCTCAGCAGCAAGCCTAGAAGCGACTGAAGAGCAATTGAATGCCGAACAACAAGCCCAGCTAGAACAGTGGTTAAAAAAGATTCCCGATGACCCTGGCGGCTTATTACGACGTAAATTCCAATATGAGAGAAGCGTTCGCGAACGACAAGGAAACGTTATCGACGACCGTGAGCAAGGACAGCTATGGTAAGCGAAAAAGTAAATCAAAAGATAAGTAACAAGGCAAATAAACAGGTAAGCGAAAAAATGTATTTATTAGTAAAATCGTTACTGCTATCAATTTTATGCCTGTCGGCCAATGTGCTTGCTCTCACGGTAACGGTAGAGCGACAAATCATTCCGATTAATGAAACGCTGCGTCTAACGATTGTAGACAATGCAGGTGAAGACCCCAGCAATATTGACATAAGCGGCATTGAAGCCAACTTTAGTGTCGTTAACGAATCTTCGCAGTCATCGTTCTCAATGATTAATGGCCGTACTGAATCCATTCGCACACGCGTACTTACCTTAGTCCCTCTGCAACTAGGTTCAGCATTAATTCCTCCGTTAACACTGAACAAACAGACATCCAAAGCCATAAAAATCAAAGTCATCAAGGCTATTCCCGCCGCGAGCGAGCTGAATGATCAGTCCGTGATACTTGAATCATCATTAGATAAATCAGAGGTCGTTGTCGGCGGCCAACTTATTTATACCTTTCGGGTTATTTATCGCGTACAACTGAACAACGCAGAGATTACGCCACCGAGTATTGAAGGCGCAGATCTAACGCCGCTTGAAGATAAAAACTATACGCGCTCAATTAATGGCAAAAACTATAATGTCACCGAAAAACGCTATGCCGTTTTCTTTCAGCAGGCAGGTTTAAAAACTATACCTAGCCAATCATTAACAGCACTTATCAGTAATAACCAACGGCGCAATCTTGGCTACGATCCCTTTGCAAGAGGCAGCGAGCTGCGCCTAGAATCAAAAGCATTAGCGATTAACGTGCTACCACAACCCACATCGCCATCCACAATAACTTACTGGTTGCCTGCCGCAAAAATCGAGCTTCAAGAAAGCGGCCTATCATCACAACAAGCTACACAGCAAACTCGTGTAGGCGAACCCATTACTCGTTCTATTAGTATTTTAGCGCAAGGGCTGCCTGCTGAGGCATTACCCACGCTGACACTTCAAACGCCCGACAGCATTAACAATTATCCTGAAAAACCCGAGCTGCTCAATCAAGAATTTATCGGCGGCATTGCTGGTAAGCGCTCTGACACCATTGCAATGGTGCCAACCGAGGCAGGAACATTTACATTACCGGCTATTGCCTTACCTTGGTGGAATACAGTCAATCAACGCTGGGAAACCGCGGCATTACCAGCCAGAACCATTACCGTATTAGCCGCAAAGAATTCGTCGCTACCAATAGACAACAATCCTCTTGAAATCAATACGGAAGATACAAATCAAACAAACACTCAAAAACAAAGCGAAAACGATTTACTCTCAGACAATACAACGAAAGATTCTATTTGGATGCCGATAGCATTCGTGGCACTCGGCGGCTGGCTTATCACCCTACTCTATTGCTTTTTAAAACCTTCATCCAAAAAAACGGCTGAAGATGTATCACCTTTAACCATGAGCAGTGATCAAACTATTTTAAAAACTCTCAGCAAACAGTTGCAAACCGCTTGTAAAAAGAATGATGCCGCAGCGGCTAAACAGCAACTGCAATCGTGGTTAGTTTGCTATAAAAAAGACTACCCAATAGAGGGCGACTTCTCGATAGCTCTCAACAACGCCATTGCAACATTGGACAACCATTTATTTAATCAACACGGCAGCCAACAAAGCTGGGATGGATTAGCATTACAAAAAGCCATTCAAGCGTTAATTATCGCTAGCAGTAACAACAAGACCGGCCTTAAGCAATCACCGCTTGCACCTTTATATCCAGGGCAATGATAAGTCCTGAGATAAATGAAGAACAAAATAATCCGCTAAGCAAGCAGCTTAGCGCTGAAGTAAAAATAAAGCGCGAAAGTATTTGGCAGGTGGTACATATGATTCCCAGTGGCAAGGTCGCCACCTATGGACAAGTTGCGGCATTAGCAGGACTGCCAAAAGCGGCACGCTTTGCAGGCACATCACTTAAAGGCTTACCCAAAGCAACGCGCATACCTTGGCATCGGGTTATTAACGCACAGGGTAGAATTTCACTGCCACCATCCTCGGCAAGTTACCAAGAACAAAACCAACGATTAACACAGGAAGGTGTGCTTATTTTGAATGGGAGAGTTGCGCTGAAAGATTATCAGTGGGAACCTTAAAGGGCGCTTTAATCTTTTATTATGTCGTTGTAGATTCAGTAGTTTTCTATACAAGCGCAATCCATGGCGTAACTTTAATTAATAGTAGGTCAAAAAACATTCCTACTGCCCGCTTTTCGCCATATTTCTTAGTCAACATTTAAAAACTAGCTTAAAACCTCTGGAAACTTAATCAATAATGTTTTTACACTAGCCCTAAAATTCATTGTGATGCATGGGACTTTGATGAATTTTTTTTTGCCAGCCTAATTTTGCATTGCTTAGTATCTACGCATATGAACCCAAATTCTGGAGCCCGCTCTAGCGCCATAATATGGTAAATTTTGTTACATTCCTTACACTTAGAGTGAATTACTATATTCATTTCTCACCTCTTATGATCAATAAAGCTGTAAGCGTAACTAAGTGAATTTTATTTTTCACAGGTTTTTTTACTAGAAGTTTATTCTTAAAACATTTCTCTGTAAAAAGGGAGGCAGGAGGAATATTTTTTAACCAGCTACTTTCATGAAAAAGGGGATCAGTAGGGATATTAATTAACCAATCAGTCTGTTGATCAAAAAATATTCTTACTGGCCCCCTTTTTTTGAAAACTAAAAGACTTTAAGTAAGATTTCTACTACCGTAGGCCAAATATCGATAAGCCAATCTGGGATTGGAAACTCTAGCAAATTGGCAGCTTGCTCTAGCAACTCATTAATCTTATCAATG
>JABIQF010000143.1 GCA_018668095.1 Cellvibrionales bacterium | reverse complement strand
TACGGTCTATATTTTTGCTTCGACAATCGGTCTTGTTAAAGCTTCACTTATTGCGCTGGTATGAATGGGCAAGGTGATGCAAACCGTTGTACCCACATTGATTTCACTGCTGACTCTCAATTTACCGCCCATATTCTGAATAAACTCGCGGACTTGATATGCGCCAATGCCCATGCCCATACTCGATTTTGTCGATTCAAAAGGTTTGAACAGCCGATGGCGCAAAAATTCCGCATCCATGCCACAACCGTTATCTTCAATATCGATATTGATACTGTTTTGTTCAGCGACGACAGAAACATCGATAAATCCATCGTTGTCGGTGGCATCTTGGGCATTACGAATAACATGCATCAAAATCATGATTAACTGTTCATAATCAACGGTAATGCTGACATCTTCGGCTTTATCGCGAAGCGTCGGTATGGGTTGGCGGTCTACGGACTTTCTAATGGCTTCGAGTAAAACGGTATGGATGCTAATAGCACGTTGCTGAGACGAGGACTGAGGACCACCTTGCAGGCGTTTGAGTAAGTGGTTCATACGATCAACCGAGTTGGCAATGGTGTGAATCGCATCTTCAACAAAAGCGGGATTCTCTTTATGTTTATTGGCGTTTTCGACCACCAGTGCTTGTTGTGCTATTAGGTTTTTTAAATCATGCATAATAAAAGCGGTGAGACGGTTGTAGGTGTCAAATTGCTTAGCTTCGGCCAGTTGCTCCGCCGATTTTTGACGAACGATATAACTCGCTAGCTGGCGACCTACGGTTTTTAATACGTCGAGATCTTCCCAGATTAATGGGTTGGTATTGGCTGATTGCGTTAATAAAAAGAATCCAGTGAGTTGGTCGCCAATAATTAAAGGTGTAATAACCCAGGCATCTTCAATATGGCTTACCCAGTCGGGTAAGTGACCCGAGAACGGGTTGATTAAATGGGTTCCGCTATTACCCAGTGCATATACCCACTCTCGATCGATAAATGCTTGTGCGAAAGGGCTTTGACTATCGACAGCTGTGTTTTCTGGTAGCGTGATACGCCATGTAGATACAATTTCGAGTTGACCGCTTTCATTTTTTAACCATAATGCGCCGCCGCTACTGGCAAAGACATTGGCTGCTGCCTTGAGACTGTGTAAGTAAAAATCTTCTTTATAGCTTGCGTTAGACAGTGTCTTGATTAAATTTAACCAAACATGCCGATAATCGTATTTATAGCGGAAAAAGTTTTTATTAACGAATACTTGAATATTGGAGCGAATGGATCGCGACGTGGCCGCGAGACAAAGAAAAATAATACTGAAAATAAATAATACTATTTGTAGGGCATCAGACCATTCAGCTTCTTTTAATTGCACATAATAAGCCGCTAACGATATAACCAGTAAGAACACGCCTGCGCTAAGAAGGGCGGCACCATAAAAGGCAATTTTTCGAGAGACCACAATAGTGGCCTCGGGTTGAGTTCGAAGAGATCCAAAAATAAACAATAAGCCAATTAAGCTATGAATCAGTCCTTCTGAATTATTGCTGGTGATATCAATGGCTTGAAAAACGCCTTGGTAGGCGAGGCTATAAAGATGGGTAAACATCATAACGAGTAAGCCAATACCCAAAAACTTAAGGTTGTGGCGATGCGGGCGTGTACTATTACGAAATAGCTGTTCAATTAAGGCAAGAATAATGAGCGTCAACAAAATAGGACCAATTAATAGGGTCGTATGTGAAGCGGTTAAGGAGGGGAGCCAGGCCTGATCTTTATTAAGGAACAATAAACTGGTGATAAGCCAAACGAGGATAATTGACGTTTTAAAAATAGTTTTAATGGCTTGGCCAGTACTGTTTTCTAATAAACGCCACAGTGCAACGGCCCAAATACCGAGATGACTCATTTCAATCAGCGTGACGATATTATTCGTTAACCAGCCGGCCTTAAGCGCAGTGATACTGAGCTGTGTTATAGCCGTAGCATAGCAGGCAATTTGCAATGGACGATAAAATCTTAGTTTGCCATTTTTTGAATTGAGCAGCAGACCAGCAAGCACATATAGCAAGCCGGCTATAATATGGCTACTGATATCAATTTGCGTCAATGCGCTGAATCCAGTGTGCGGAATCATCGAAGTTGTATGCCGTTTTTTAAGTGTTTAAAGCTGTGGTTCAATCTGCCATATCTCTTTTATGAAAGTTGAAGTCTGTTTATCGCATACAGGATAATCGTTGTATTCATATAGCCTTAAGACTATCTATGCGTTAGTTAAGGTGTGAGATTTTTAAGGCTACTCACCACTTTATGTAATGAGCGATCGAATAGTGGCCCTGCTCTTAACAGGCGAGCGCGCTTACGTTGTAAGTCAAAGGCGAATTCTTTGCGTGGCTTTTCAATGGCTTTAAAGCCTAAGCGATTAACAAATACATAGCTGTCTGAGCTGGTTAATTTTGCTGCCAGTTTGCAGCGCATAATGGCGCCATTGCCTGAGGTCTTGAATTCTAGCCAAGTACCCAATTGAATCGCATCGGCTTGTTCAATAAAATCATAGGTTAATGCTTGAAACTGCACCTTTTGGCGCTCTAGCGCTGTCATTTCTCGCCAACTCTTTTGTTGCTGTAATGATTGAAGCGCTTCATCGCTATTGGCCTGGAATGTCTCAATAACAATATCAGTAGGATCAGTTTTAGGGTTGGCTATTTTTTCTATCAGTGTTTTGAGTTGATCCGTTTGCTCGCTAATTTGTGCGTTATTTAATGTGGTTTTTTCGAG
>JABIQF010000133.1 GCA_018668095.1 Cellvibrionales bacterium | reverse complement strand
GATACAAAAAACCCGACAAGCGTCGGGTTCTTTATATATGGCGGAGAGAGAGGGATTCGAACCCTCGATACGCGATTAACGTATACACCCTTAGCAGGGGCGCGCCTTCAGCCACTCGGCCACCTCTCCGTTTTTTTTAACTGTATTGCTACGTACTTATAACTCTATTTGCTTGCTACAACGGCGCGATTCTTTATGCTGCGCGCGTTATTCGCTTCGCTCACCCCTGTTTGTTCCAAAAGGGGCTATTGCCTGCGGCAATGTGTTCTCGTTTCACTCGAGTCAGCCACTCGGCCACCTCTACGTATCTTGAAACTTTACCGCTGTATTCGGACAAAAAAACGGCTGATTATCGCTTTTTTGCCTCATTCAGGCCTTAACCTTGCTGAAGGCCTAAATCAGCGGGGCGGCATGATAACACAACCGTATCAGATTCCTAGGCTTTTGCGCGCTTTATTCAGCAATATCAATGGCTTTTAAGGGCCGTTTGATGCTTCTTCGCCGCAGCACTCAACGCCTATATATTGGTTTTTACGATTGCTACTCTTTGTCGATTAATTTGTCGCTTAATTTGTTGTTTAATTTAAGGATGTTTTTTTATTTTATCAGGAGAGCTTCGAGGGCATTTTTTTCAAGAGTTTGCCTAAAAATGACCGCCTCAGCGCTTTTTTGGGGTGCGCTGTCCCAAAGGCTGAATCCTGGCTTGTATTGTTCTTAAAAGTTTTTTTCTAAAACTGAAATGGAGTATAAAACAGCCTGTAAATTAAGTTTAATTAGTTTGATATGCAGATGAAACATAGTGATACTGTTAGGAATAATAATTCTATTCTTAATGGGGTATTCCTGTGGGTTGTTTTTCTGGTTTTTCAAGAGTAATTCGTTTGCCTTTAATTCTAACGACTTTACTTGTCTTTAGTGGCTTTCTGCGTGCTGAATCTATCTTGATGTCTACGAGCAAGCTCTGCAGAGTGATCCTGAGTATTTGGCGGCGATTGAGCAGCATGGCGCTTCATCTGAGGTGTTTATTCAAGCTCGCTCACTTTTATTACCTTCCATGAATTTGGTCGCTAGTTATACAGAAACTCAGCAGGATATTAACAGCGCTGATAATGAGGTGTTTGCTTCTGGTAAAACGGATTACCCAACGCAAGATTACGAAGTGGTGGTTAATCAGTCAGTTTACAGTTTTAGCCATTGGGCCGGTTTTGATAAAGCTAAAGCTGAGATTCAATTGTTGGATGTGGAGCTGCAAGCGGTCCGCCAAGATTTAATCGAACGTGTCGCTGAACGTTATTTTGCTACTCTGGCTGCTAATGAAAATTTTGAAGCGATTAAGGCTGAGAAAAAAGCAGTTGCTAAGCAATATGAGTTGGCCAAAGAGAAGGGCACTAAGCTTGGAAGAAAAACCGATCTGTTAGATGCTGAGGCGCGTTTTTACCAGGTGGAATCTCGCGAAATAGAACTTCGTAATCGTTTGCAAATTGCTTTACAGCAATTGCGTGAATTAACCGGCACTGTTCCGGCAACGTTAACGTTGATGGGCGAGTCTTTTGAGTTAGCCAGTCCTGAGCCAAATGATCCAGAGCAAATTCTACAAATGGCGATTGCTTCTAATCCTGAAATTAATGCAAGTCGTCATGCGGTTGAAGTGGCTAACCAGGCGCTGCGTCAAGATAAAGGTCAACATTATCCTACAGTCGACTTGGCTTTGCGTTTTAACAACAGTGAAACTGAAGGAACTTTGTTTGGCGGCGGCAGTAATGTCGATACTGCCGATATTGCTGTGTCTTTAAATATTCCGCTTTATTCTGGCGGTGCTGTCTCTTCTAAAGTTCGTGCGTCGACACGGTTATTGATGAGAGCGCAGCAGCAGTTAGAAATGCAAACACGACGCGTTCAAACGGATACTTTTTCTGCTTATGACGGCATTGTCGCAGCCATTGCTAAAGTGAACGCGCTAGAAAAATCGGTGGCTTCGCATGAGCAGTCGGTTGAAGCGAGACAAGAAGAGAGTCGCGCGGGTTTAGTGCCAACGATTGCTTTGTTGGATGCCGAGCGTGATTTGTTTTTTGCCCGTGTTGAATACGCTAATGCGCGATACGATTATGTGTTAAATACGCTGCGCCTCAAGCGGGTGGTGGGTTCGTTAAGTGATGCAGATTTAGTATTTGTCGATACTTTGTTAACGGGGGAAGATGCTGATTTAGCGGCCTTGACTTATTACAAATCGGCAAGTGCTTCTCGTTTTGCTAACAATAATAAATAGATCGATTGGATTGCTAGGGTTTTTACGTTACTACCATGATGGCTGAGAATTATGGCAAACGCTTATTGACGTTTGTAGACTCGTTGAATGTGCCGTATTTCTATGAGCCTTCATTCAAGCTAATGGCGGGCTCACTATTAAGTGATCGATTTTTATTAATTCTGTATTTGCCGGCTTTGAAGGGTGGTGAGCAGCAGTTAATACATCGTTTGGCTTTACAGTTGAATATGCCTAACGATTTCCGTGATGCTATAAGTGAGCAGGTAGTCGGTTTGCGTGAACTGATTGTTGGCTTTGATGGGCGGGATAAGGGCTCTATTTGTAAGCTCTATGTTGAAGACCCTATTCACTCTGTGGGCACTGAGTCGCAGAAAATTTTTACGGCTTATAAGTGGCAGCCAGAATCGGTGAATACAAAGAGTGTTGATAGTTATTACTTGGCGGCAGTGACCTCAAGAGCCGATATATTAGCTGGTATTAGACGTTTATCTAATGGCCGCGAAACGCAGGGTTTTTATGCGGCTAGCGAATTGCTGTTTCTGGCTAGTAAGCTGACGCTGGATGAGTTGTTTTATATGGAAGTGGAAGACCAAACTCAGACGCGTAGCTCGTTTGATATTCGGTTTTATGATGCCGAGCTGGATTTGCAGCAGGCGATGCCGGTTGTTTATGACATGGCCAATTATTTTGATGTTTCCATAGCTGCGATAGATAAGCTATTGGCGGCAGAAAAGAATAAAAAGTTAGGTCATTTGTCTTCAGGTATTGGACGCGATGGCGAAGAGTTTGTGACGTTTTATTATGGTGTGCAGGCTGGTTGAAGGTCTTGATGTAATTATCTTGATTGTTCTTAGGCGGGCATTTTTTTAAGCGTTATCCGTTAAGTGGGTAGTGCAAAATTTAAGTTGTAGGCGTATTGCCGCAATATTTATGGAGTAAGTAAAAGTTATGTCAAAACAATTGTTAATTTATGGGCAAGCCGCTGCAATTTCTAAAGATAAGCACGCTAATTATTCAGTTAAAGCGGGTGCTGACTACGGCTTTGCAAAAAACATTAATTCTATTCCTCTTACGGCGGTTGAGTTTGCTAACGCCGCTACTGAGTTTGCGATTGTATTTGCTGGCTCTGAAGGCAATTTAATGCCTGCGGTTATTACTGGCGTAAGATCAGAAGAGAATTTGTATGTCGATGATGCTGGTGCGTTTACGGCTAAATATACACCTGCTTTTTTAAGACGTTACCCGTTCGTTTTTTCTAGCAGCGATGACGGTGCCAATTTTACGCTTTGTATTGATGAGGCTTTTGATGGCTGTAATGAAGATGGCCGCGGTGAGCGTTTGTTTGATGCCGATGGTGAGCAGACTCAATATTTAAACAGTGTTTTGGACTTTTTGAAAGAGTATCAAATGCAATTTCAGCGCACGCAGATGTTCTGTAATAAGTTACAAGAGTTAGATCTACTTGAGCCTATGGGCGCGCAGTTAACATTGCCTGCTGGCGAGAAGTTAACGTTAACTGGCTTTCAAGCCATTAGCCGCGACAAGCTAAAAGCCTTAAGCGGTGATCAACTCGCTGAGCTTGCAAAGACAGATGAGTTGGAGTTGGCTTATATGCAAATTCAATCTATGCGTAACTTTAGCGGCATGTTAGAAAAAGTGGGCGCTGTTAAAACAGATGAAGCTGTAGAAAAAGAAGAAGCTGAAGCGTAGTTTTTTAGCCAGTACCAAGCATTTAATTTTATGGACTTATAATAATGGCTTATCCTTTTCAAGATACTGAATGTTCGAATTTATCGATTGACTCGCGTCAACGTATCCGCAGTGACTGGGGACGTTTGCGATCAAAGATTGGTTCGAAAGCTAAAAAAGTAAGTGCTGAATTAAGTAGTAAGGTACTGGCGTTTAAGCCGCTGACAAAGGCGATTAAGCTAGAGCAG
This sequence comes from Cellvibrionales bacterium, assembly GCA_018668095.1. Taxonomy (GTDB): domain Bacteria; phylum Pseudomonadota; class Gammaproteobacteria; order Pseudomonadales; family UBA7434; genus UBA7434. The sequence continues at coordinate 17,510 of JABIQF010000133.1, read as the reverse complement.
ACTTCACGTAAAAATAAATTTAAGTTTGAGGGTTTAGAGCCCCGGCTATTATTTTCTGCTGATCCATTAACTGCGCTGTTAGAAAGTGCAACCAATATGGAACTGACGGTAGAAAGCGATTCTGTTTTGTTAAGGGATCTTTCTGATAATAGTATTCTCGCGCAACAGTTGTTAGCTGATACGAGTTCAGTGTTTATTACGGGCTCCTTGGGTGATGATTCACTCACCATTAACGATTCTATTTTTGCCAACGGCAATTCTTTGTCTGTTACTTTTGAAGGTGGCGATGGCGTCGACAATATTATTGGCCAATCACTCGATACGAATGCCTCGTTTAACTGGGGCTTTGTTGGTTATGATGCTTATGAGGATGCGGATAAAGCAGACGTCTTGTTTAAAGACGTTGAATCGTTGGTGGGTGGCGCGGGTGATAATAATTTATTCGGTGATGATGAAACACGTGACTGGCTTATATCGAGTGCTTCTGATGGCATGATCGATGACATGAGCTTCCAAAACTTCTCTTACCTAAAAGGGGGAGCGGGTGAGGATTCTCTGGCGGTCACTTATAACGATGCAGATACTTGGAACATTACATCCAATGCCGCAGGTTCTGTTGGCTTTCATGATTTTCAGGGATTTGAATTTTTGCAGGCAGGAAGTAGCTTAGATTCGTTGCTGAATTATTCTGGCTATGATTCTAGCGTTAATGTATTTTTGGCTGAAGATGCTACTTCGGGTTATGGCTCTGCTACCGGCTTCGATGGCATTAAAGGCTTTGAACATATTACGGGCAGTGCTTATAACGATACGCTTCACGGCGACAGTGCGGTTAATATTATTCGTGGTTTGGCGGGTAACGATAGCCTACTTGGTGGCGAGAGTGTTGACCAATTATTTGGCGGTGATGGTACGCAAGATATTCTTGATGTCTCTCGAGGCTTGGATGCTACCTTAAACAATACAGAACTCAATATTGGTGCATTGAATGCTGAATTAGAATCACACAGTGGTTTTGAGTTGGCAAGATTTTCCGCTGTTGGCGATCAAGGCGTTAAGTTTGATGTGTCGGCCTTTTCTGGCTCGGCGATATTAATCGGTGGCGATGGTGATGATGAGCTCATAGGTACCGTTAATGATGATAATTTTGTCGGTGGTCTTGGTGCAGATATTATTACCGGTGGCTTGGGTGTAAATACTTTAATAGAAGATATTGTTGCCGAAAAAGTGGTTATTTCTTCTACTCAAATGGTCTCTACAGCCAGTTTGGCTAACCCCACTGATGAAGTGGTTGATACCTTGTCAGATATTTCTGAGGCAATTATTGCCGGTGATGATGGCGATAATATTATCGACGCGTCTTCATTTTTAGGCACGGTGGTTCTTGATGGTGGCGCGGGTAACGATCAGCTGATTGGTTCGGCACAGGATGATGTGTTAACCGGTGGTGCTGGTATTGATTCAATTGATGGTGGTGGCGGCAGCGATCAATTAGTTGAGTCAGCAAGAGTGTCGCGCGGCGATGCTCGCATGATTCTTACCGATACTTCTTTTGATATTGGTGATGGTATTGATGAAGTCATTAATATCACGGTTGGTGATGTGACTTCGGGTACTTTCCGCTTGTCTTATGCTGATGAGCTATCGGCCGAAATCAGTGTCACTGATTCACCTGATGAATTGTGGTCCACGCTAAGTCAACTTAAAGCATTTAATACTATTAATATAGATGTCACTGGTTCGGCTGGCGACTGGGTCGTGACGTTTGTGGGCTCGGTGGGCGGTTTAGATATTGGTGATTTCACTATTACGGATCAGTCATGGACACCCGTTAGTGGCGGTGTTGCTGTTGTCACACAGGGTCAGTCTCTTTCCGATACGTTAATCTCGATTGAAAAAGCGTATTTAACTGGCACTGTCAACGATGACAATATTGACGCGTCATTATTCACTGGCGAAACATTACTACTGGGTTCTGCTGGCTCTGATGTCATTCTTGGTGGTTTAGGCGTTGATGATATTGATGGTGGTGAAGGCGATGATACGATAAGTGGCGGCGCAAGCGCAGATGTTTTAAAAGGTGGTGCGGGCTTAGATATTCTGCAAGAAAGTCGCGATGCTGATTTTGTTTTAACTAATGCTACTTTAAAGACAACGATTTCTTCAGTTGAAGTTTCTGATATTTTATCGGGTATTGAAGCCGCTAAATTAACCGGCGGCGCTGGCGATAATAGTTTAAATGCATCGAGTTTTTATGGTGTCAACACGGCGACTGCTTTGACCTTATTTAATCAAGGCCAAGGTTTAACGGTAGCTGAAGGTAGTGATATACGTATCAAGCTACATGAAGGGAATATTGGCTCTAGTAGCATGGTCTCTTTTGAGGTCGATTTTTCACCCACGCAAACAATACAAGATGTGTTAGAGGCTATTGAGAATTCGGCTAGATTGGCGGGCCAAGATGTTAGCGCGATATTAGATAGTTCGAAAGCGGCAATTGTTATTACGGATAACAACAATAATCTCTCAATTGAAGTAGAGGCTATAGCGGGTCGAGCGGGCGAGGAATTAGGCTTAATAGGTATTGGTTATACGGGCGAGTTCGAAGGTGTTTCGCTGTCTGTAGTGAGGGTGCAACTCGATGGTGGTGCGGGCACTAATATCTTAACGGGCTCTTCGGGTAGCGATGTTCTGATCAGCAGTTCTGATAACGATACTATTGATGGCGGTGAGGGTGTTGATACATTAGTTGTTGTTCGTGCTGATGCTAGCGTGCAAAAAATATCATTAACGGGTGATTCAAGTAGCGCCATTTTAGCAATCAATGATGTTGCAGGAACGGGCATGTTCAGCAATGTCGAGAATTTCGATGTTTCGGGCGGCGCTACTGCGCAGACTATTGATCTAAACGAACTAGAAGCCCTATCTATTATTCTTAGAACGGGCGGTGGCCTCGATACGCTCATGTCCTCCAGATTTGCCACAGATAAAACTGAGTATTATCTTGATGTTTCTAACCTGGTTAAAGGTGTTGATAAGGTAAAGATTCTTGCGAATGGCATTGGTGAGAAAACTGCCATTATAGAGACGACAGAAACTAGTGTGTCGCAGCAAGATCTAGATTGGATTACGAAGCTTCAGCCGGCTAGTATTGATGTTGTGATTTCAAATAACAAAAGCATTGTCATCAAAAATAGCATACTGACTATTAGCGATAATTTGAAATTTAAAGCCGCATCAATTGATATTAGTGACTCGAGTATTAGTGGTTTTGATGCAGCGACGGGCACTGCAAAAAATATCACATTTTCTGCGGAGAATATTAAGCTTACTAACTCAGAAATTATTACTCGCAATGCTGATCCAACTAAGCCCGATGCCAATATTACTATCGATGCTAAAGATACTTTTAGCGCCGCTGGATTTTTTGGTGTTGAGAATACCACTGCTGGCTTGGGTGGTTTTTATAATGTCGACACGTTTAACGCCACAGTTGATATTGTTAATACGCGCTTAGATGCGGGTGATACTGGCAATGTCATTATCAATGCGCTCGGCCAACAAAAAAATGAGCTCGTTAAAGATTATGCGGGTACTTTAGCAACCAAACTTAACACGGCTATTGGTTTGCTTGAAGATATTAGTCCTATTGCTAGCATTAATAATGTTGCAAGTTCGGCAGTGATTAATGTTGACGCAAACACGCTAATTAAGGCTAATAGTGTTTCTATTGGTTCGCAAGTCTATGCTACGGCATTAGCAAAACCGATTGAAGTAATCGTTGGAGTGGGCGTTGCGTTGGTTAAGACTGAGGCATCGGTTTCGTTCGCTGGAGAGATTGATGCTAAAGGCGATGTCTTTATTAAGTCTTTTATCGATCACAACGTTGATGTATTAGTCGAGCACACGGGTGGCGAGGAGTTTGCTCTCGCCATTGCTTATAGCCAGATCGAGTCTCAAAGTAGCGTCGATGTATTAGATGCCGCAAAAATATCGACGGATGGTAATCTTGTTATTACCAGTGACACGCTCGATAAAAACCGTACTACAGCAAGAGCTATGACGGAAGAAGGCGGCAAGGGTGTTTTATCCATAGCGATTAATTATGAGGATGGCGATACGCATTCGATTGTATCCGGCGACATTGATGTGGGTGGTGAACTGACGGTTACCGCTAATCAAACTAAAGATCAAATAGAACTCAAGCGCGCATTTGCTATTCCAGGTATTGCTGTTGGCATTAGTTCTTCTGCATCGGTCGGCGGTACTTCGACAGGAGATTTGCTGGCCGATATTAAAGAGGCGATGAAGAATAAAGGTAAAGCAGGTGCTGGTGGTGCTGCTAAATTTGCTTGGGCGAAAACGTTTGGTAAAAAAGCTTCTGACGCTGTTGATGAGAAAGCAAAAAAATCAGGTGGTGAGAAAAAGCCCGGCAATGTTAATGAGCAGCTTGATAAGAAAAAGAAGGCTTCCAGTGGGATTCCATATAATGTCGGTGGTGCACTCACTATTATTAATGATACCAATGCTGTTTTAGCGAGCATTGGCGCCTCAACTCAAACTTATAGTCATGATTTTCCGGCGTCTACATTGTCAGCTATGAACGGTGGTTTCACTTTAGGTGATGGTACCACGACCATTATTGCCTTAGATTATTCATCGGGTGCTCCTGCGAGTTTAACGGCGCTTGCGAATGATATTACCTCTCATAAAAATTATACTGACCTATTGTTCACGGTCAAAGAAAACGTTTCTGAAAATCGTTTAGATTTTGTCTATGGAAATGCGGACACGCTTAATTACGGTAAAAAACCTCAATTACATTATCAATTAGCGGGCACTCTTGGTGACGATCTCGATCTGTTGTCTCTCCTTATTGATCGTCCCTTTGTTGAGCATGTTATTGATCCTGGCTTTGTTGACATAGATGTTGCGGGCAACTTTACCTTAGATGCTGTTGTTAATAATCGTCCTGATATTTTGGCGGCTGCCGATGTAGAAAACACACAAAGCCAGAAACAAAAAGATGCGGGGCAGAAAGGCGATGTCGAGCTGGGCTTGGCTATGGCGGTGTCGTACGCTTTTGTCACTAATACCGCAGAGTCTTATATTACTGATACAGCGGTCGTTGATGTAGCCGGCACGCTAACAGTGACCTCTTCAATTCTTAATGAGATAGATCCTAATAGTAGTTGGGGTTCTAATTTAGTTAATGCAGCCAAAGCCGAAAATAATACCCCTGATTTTGTCGCTGCTACGGAAACTGATCCGGTTAGCATATTTAAAAATACAACCGTTGATGTCAATTTTTCTCATGGAAGTGAATCGGCTAGATCAGTAGAAAACTTTGTAGATGCCGCTTCACGGGGTACGGGAGATAAGGTTAAGCGTTATCGCTATATTGCCTCTACGCCTTTGTTAGCTGCTGTTTTAAAAGATCTGGATTATACCGATACTACTTTATGGGAAGACATTGGTTGGATCGATAACCAAAAGACCGAAAACTTTGTTAAAACATTGACGGTATATCTTGATGGTAATTTAGGTCTGGATTACAACTTAATTGATTCTTGGTCGCAGGCAACGGGTAATGGCCAGAAGCGATTGATTATGGGTGCGTTAACCTTTTTCCAATTTGACCATAAGTCTAAAGCGGTGATTAAATCGGGCGCATTAATCAATACTGACTCTGACCAATTAACCACTGAAGATAAGCAGGCTGTGGTGGTGAAAGCGGTTAATGTTAACCATATGGTTAACCTGTCAGGTAACTTTAAAACCTTTGGTATACAGGGTGTTAGTAATAAGAAAATCTCTCAGTGGCGCATTAAAGATATGGTGCAAAAGCCTGGCGCTGGCGGGAGCTTGTCGGGGGATGATGCAGGTGCTGCAGGCTTTGGCATTGGTGTCTATACCATGGACAATAACACTCAGGCAATTATTGAAGAAGGCGCCACGGTAAATGCCGACAGTCTTGAAGTTGATGCGAGTAATCGTGTTATTAATGTTGGCTTTGTTGCATCGGGTGTGAAGGCAGCGGCATTTGGTTTTGCAGGCACTGCGGCTTCTAGCGTTATCAATAATGTCACAACGGCTAGTATTAAAAGTCAAAACGTCAATGTGAGTGGCAAGCTTATCAACGCTGACTCAGACGATCCTAGTTTAAAAATTACTGCAACCGATAATACCGTCTCGGTGATGGTTGCCGGTGGTGTTGCAATATCAGAGCGCATGGGTGTGGGTGCGTCAGTTGCCTTGAATGTCGTCAATCGTAATACTGAGGCGAGTTTATTTAACGTTGATAGAAATAATAGCGCTGATAAAATTTTGTCTGGCGGTCATCTCGTTGTTGCTGGCGTTAACCAAGGTTTTGTGGGTTCTATTTCGGTTTCTGGTGCTGTGGCTTCTGGTGCTCCAAAACGTCCTGAGATCGATTCTACTCAAGAGTTTAGTCAGGACAATCCATTAGCGGCTAAAAGTTTAGGTGACTCTTGGGCTGATAGACAAGCAGCAATGGATAAGAAGCATGGCACTAAAGAGCAGCGAACGGGTGGTTCGAAAGCGGCTAGTGATGCTGGTTCAAAGGCCGGTAGTGATGATGTTAAAAAAGCGGTAGATGGTTTTGCTGCGTCTGTGGCGGCATCGATTACGATTGTTGAAGATAACGTTAAGGCTTTTATTAGTTCGCCAATCGAATTAAAAGCGACAGCAAAAAATATTAGTGTCTCTGCATTAAATACTACGAGTCTTTCCAGTATTGCGGGTTCAGTGGCGATTGGTAAATCGGCGGCAGGTACTTCAGGAAGTGCGAAGGCTTTTGGTGGTGCATTTGGTCTTAATGTTATTAATGGCCAGACGAACGCTAACGTTTCAAATTCAAAGATTACTGGCGTCAAAGATCTTGATATTTCTGCTAACCGTTCAGGATCAATCACTAATATTGTGGCAGGTGTCGCCGTCTCTACTGGCGCAACGAGTCTTGCTGCTGGTGGTTCTGTCGCGGTCAATATTATTAACGATACTATTGATGCTAGTTTAAAAGACTCAACCCTTAGTAATGTTGAAGGCAGCATTAAAGTGAGTGCGGTCGATGAGCGCGCCATTATTTCAATTGCAGGTTCGGGTGCGTTTTCGGGTAAGACGGGTATTGGTTTTGCTATTTCGTTTAATGAGATTACGAGCTCAACGAAAGCGATTGTTGAAAATGTTAATTTTGATTACAAAGGCCTTACCGTTGAAGCGAAAACAAACAATGAAATTGTTTCTGTCACGGGTTCACTAGGCGCATCTACAAAAGTGGGCGGTGCAGGTATTGGCGGCACCTTTGGACTGAATTTCTTAGGGAATTCGACAGAGGCGCGCGTGAGCAATGCTGTTGCCTCTAATGCGTCTACAGGCGAAGTGTCTATTACTGCGACTGATGGTAGTAATGTATTCGCTTTTGGTGGTGGTTTTGCTGGTGGTAAAGGCGCAGGTGTTGGCTTGGCGTTTACGTTAAATGTTATGACCAATGCAGCCGTAGCAAAACTGGATAAAAAATCTCAGCTTTATTCAGTGGGTGATCTTGCGGTTGAGTCATCGATTACGGGCTTTGTTACCAATGTTGCTGTTGGCGGCTCTGCTGCAAAAACGACTGCGGTAAGCGGCTCGGTTGGCGTTAATCAGTTGTCGAATGTTGTTACCGCAACAATAGATGACAGCACGGTGACTGCTGCCACGTTGGCAGCAGCTTGGTCGGACCAATCCACTTACTCTTCTACGGATCAAGTGGTTTATAACAATACCCTTTGGTCTGCTAAGCAGAATGTGCCAGTTAATGAAGTGCCAGCAGAGAGTTCTGATTATTGGAAAAGCGAAGATGTTGCTCGTTCTGGCTCGGTCGGTGTTAAAGCGACAGATAGTCAAACAGTGACCAACGTTGTGGGCGGCGTTGCTTTTTCTGCTAAAGGAGCTGTTGGCGCGGGTATAGGCTTAAACTTTCAAGATACAACGGTGAGTGCCATCGTTGATAAAAGTACTTTGACTGCTAACGAGGTTGATGTTGCTGCGTCAACGACCGGTGTTTTAAGTAGTATTGTAATAGGTGGTGCAGGTGCAACTACGTTTGCATTGGGTGGCTCTATTGCCGTTAATGAAACGAAAAACACACTGATTGCGGCAGTCAAAAACGGTTCTAATATTCAAGCAATATCGACCGTTGATATCACCGCCAAAGACAGCTCTAGCTTGGTCGTATTTTCTGGTGCAGGCGCGGGTTCTAAAGGTGTGGCTGTCGGTTTTTCTATTGCGAGTACGGTCGCCAATAATAGTGTAAAAGCCTTTATCGATAGCTCCATTGTTAACTCTACTACTGGCAATGTTCAGGTAACAGCTAGTGTTTTGCCGCCTGCAACTCCATTGGACTTCACTGCTAAAGGGTTGTCTGACGCTGATTTGCCGGATGAGGTTGATCTAGGTGCACAAATTATTTCTGTGGCAGTTGCCGGTTCGGGTTCGCTTGCTGGTGGTGCAGTTGCGGGTTCTATTAGTCGCAACTTAATGAAGAGCAGCGTTGAGTCTTATATCAGTGGAGATTCTTCGAGAGTAGAGGCTGCTGGCGATGTTGATGTTAAGGCATTAGATCGGTCGACATTGGTCAGTGTGGCGTTAGGCATTGCGGGAGCTTCTACAAATGCTGGCGGGGTTGCCATATCTCACAACTATATTGGTGGCAATAATTTTGATTTATCACCGTATTTAACGTCAACATTTCTATCATCTGGACTTCTCGGTCTTGACGCTTTAGTGCCTGACAGAGGTTACCTCCGCGCTTATATAGATGGTGCGACAGTTGATGCAGGAGGCGACGTGAGCGTACTTGCTCATGGCGCATCAATATTGACTAACGTCAGTATTGGCGGAGCAGGTGCAGGCGCTAATGCCGTTGGCGGTTCAATTGCTGTGAACTTTATTCGCAATGACATTACTGCCGATATTAGGAACGGTGCAGATGTTGATGCTGACGGTAAGTTAGATCTTGTTGCGCTGAGTACTGAGACCATGATCGTTGTTGCTGGTGGCGGCGCAGGGTCGGGCGCCAATGCGGCAGGTATTACTGTTGCTGTTAATGAATCATTTATTACAGCCGAAGCGAGTATTGAAGGGGCGCTTACTGAGGTTGACGTTGCCAATAATATTCAAGTGAATGCCGCTGATAGTACAACGATGTTTGTACTTGCTGTGGGTGGTGCAGGCGCTTCAACGAATGCGGCTGGTGCAGCTATTGCTACGACTAACGTGGGCAATACGGTTAGCGCGACGATTGATGCTGCAGCTGTCAATTCATCGGCGGGTAGTGTTGATGTTACCGCCGGAGTTCTACCAACAGGTACGGATCTTAATCTCTCTATTCTTGGGCTTAATCTTGATGGCTTACCGCCTGAATTAGACTTAGATTTAGGTTCGCAAATTATTACTCTTGCGGTGGGTGGTGCTGGTTCAGGTGTCAATGCGGCAGGCGGAGCAGTCAGCCTTAATTGGCTTAAAAACAATGTCAGCGCCTCGATTACTAATGGCGCAGTGGTTGTTGCTGCAAATGCTATTAATGTTAAAGCAAAAGATGAAGCAACGATTGTAAGTGTAGCTGTTGGCGTTGCTTTTTCAGGCGCTAATGCTGGCGGTGTCGCCATCGCTTTTAATTATATTGGTGGTGACCCTCTCGATTTAACGCCATTTTTGGAGTCAGAATTTGTTCGTCCTGATAATTCGACGTCAACTGATTCTGCATCTGTGCTCGCCTATATTGATAATGCTAATGTGCAATCAAGCACTGGCAGTGTGAATGTAGAGGCAGAGGGCTTAGCCACCTTAACTAACGTGAGTGTTGGTGGCGCAGGTTCTGGCGCTAATGCTATTGGCGGGTCTATTGCGTTTAACTTTATTCGCAACTCGATTAAAGCGGATATCAAAAACGGCTCAACCGTGAATGCTAATGGCACTGTTGATGTGCTTGCTTCAAGCGCTGAGCAGTTAATTGTTGCGGCTGGCGCGGCTTCTGGTGCCGGTGCAGCTGCTGCCAGTATTGTGACTGCTGTTAACGAGACGGCAGCAACCGTGCGTGCCAGTATTGATGGTGCGGCAACCGATGTGAATGCTTCTGGTAATTTACGTGTGCTCGCTACCGATCAAACGCATCTAGTTCTTATTGCGATTGGTGGTTCTGGTGCGGCTAATGTTGCCGGCGGGGCGGTTATTGCCACGACTCAAGTGATTAATGATATTAAAGCTTTTATTGATGCTGCGGATGTCACAAGCCAGGGAACCATTGAAGTTAATGCGGCTTTTATACCAGCGCCTAGTCTGGGATTTGATTTGTCGTCTCTGGGTATTATTGCTTCTCTTTTAACCGATGCCTTTACGGTTGATTCGCAGGTAATCACTGTTGCGATTGCTGCCTCGGGTGCGGGTGTCGCCGCTGGTTCTGGTGTTATCAGTTTTAATTTAATTCGCAACGATATCGCAGCTTACATAGCTAATGGCGCGCAAGTGACCAGCGCCAACGATATTACCGTTTCAGCTAGAGACACGGCCAGTATTATTGCGTTGGCTTTAGGGGGCTCTGGTGCGGGCGCGAAAGCTGGTGGTGTTGCGATTGCGGTTAACTTTGTGGGTGGTGATCCGCTTGATTTGTCGAATTTCCTTGAAGATGAGTTTGCTCGCTTTATTGGTGTTGAGCCAAGTTATGGTGAGGTTAATGCTTATATTTCAGCTTCAACTGTTTCGTCACAAAACGGTAAGCTTTCTATTTTAGCTGATGCTAGTCCAGAAATAATTAATCTCAGTGTGGGTGGTTCAGGTTCTGGCACCGTCGCTGCTGCAGGATCAGTGTCTGTAAATTATATTCGTAATTCGGTCACTGCTAAGATAAAAGACAATGCCACTGTTTCGGCGCAATCTGATGTCGATTTACTGGCAAAAACTAGCCCATTAATGGTGAACCTTTCGGGTGCAGGCTCGGGCGCTGGCGCGGCTGCTGTCGGTATTGCTTTTGCAACCAATGAAATGGTTTCGACCGTTGCAGCAGCGATTGATGGCACGTCAACAACAGTTGGTTCTCTAGCGGGAGATGTCACTGTTAAGGCTGAAATTGTTAATAGTGATGTGATACCTACGATTGCTTTGGCCGACACTACGCTCGATTTTAATGCGCAAATTTGGTCATTAGCGGCCAGTGGTTCTGGTGCTGGCGCTGTTTCAGGTGCCGCATCCACTTCTATCAATTGGATACGCAATAATATTCAAGCAACTATTGGTGGCGGTGCAACGGTTAATGTAAGTGATAGCAAAAAAGTCAGTGTATTAGCCAACGATACCTCAACGATTCATGCACTTGCTGGCTCGGGTACCGGTTCGGGTACGGTGGCTCTTGGCGCATCGATTGCTTATAACTATTTGGGTGGTGATCCTGATGATGCCGCCTCAACAAAAAGAAATATTTTAAAGGCGACTATCGGTGATGCCACCGTCAATGCCGGGCAAGTGATCGTTAAAGCGGATTCTAATTCAACCATCAAAGTCCTGAGCTTTTCAGGAAGCGGCTCTGGTGTATTTTCTGGCGCTGGCGCACTGTCATTAAATTGGATTCGCAAAACCGTCGATGCAGGCGTTTCGGGTTCAACGATTAATACTAAGGGCCATATTGATCTTAAAGCACAAGACAGCTCTGCTATGGACTCTCTAGCGGGTCAAGGTAATGGGTCAGGTGGTGGCTCTTTCGGCGCGGCGGTGGCTTATAGTGACATCTCTAATCAAATTACGTCGGGCTTTGAAAACAGTACAGTTGAGGTTGTCGATTCCAACGTTGGTAACATTACGGTAAAAGCATTATCGACTGCGAGTATTTTTTCATCGGGTGCCAGTGTTAGTGGGTCATTGGCAGTTTCATTAGCCGGTGCGGGCGGCGGAAACTTAATTAGTAATAGCCTTGAGGCTTTCGTTAAATCGTCTTCGTTAAAAACACAAGACAGTATTGTTATTTTTGCCGAATCAAAAGATTCGGTGTCTGGCTACTGGGCGACTGCCGGTGGTTCGGCGGGTGGCGCGCTTAGTGCTGCTGTATTTGTTAATAAATTAACCTCGACAACTAAAGCTTATATCTCGGATGATTCGGTCATACACGCTGCCGGTCGCAATGCGGCTACTGTTGATTATTGGTCAGACAATACCGATGGTAGTCATTCATCGTATTCTGCCAATAAATCGATTTCTGGTTTATCGGTTGTTGCCAATGTTAATAATAATGTCGAAATGATTTCCGTTGCTCTCGCGGTTTCTGGTGCTGTTGGTATTGGGGCGAATGTTGTTACCAATATTATTAACACTACGTCTGAAGCTTCTATTAGTGATTCCAATGTCAATACTGATCAGGCGCGCGGTAAAACGGTTCTGGTTCTGGCTCACCAAGACACTGATATTATCAGTGGCGGTGGAGCTGCTGCGGGCAGTGTTCTTTCTGCTGCTGCGGCTATTGACGTCAACACTTTAAATAATACAACCAAGGCTTATATTTCTGGCGACACTGTTACGGGCGAGCAAAGTCCGATTTTTGGACAGAATATTGAAGTGGTTGCCCTTTCTGAAGAGGCTGTCATAACGGTGACGCTTGGCGCAAGTTTTGGTCTTGCTTTTGGTGGTGCAGGTTCATCTTCTACTATTCATAGTTTGTCTAGAACCGATGCCTTTATTCGTTTGGCTTCTGTTAAAGCCAGCAACGTTAAGGTCAATGCTCGATCTTTTCACTCTGCCGACTTTGTTGGTGGCTCGCTTTCTGGTGGACACGTTGGCATAGGCGCAACCGTTGAAGTGGGTATTTTTGAGGGGCTTACGAAGGCTTATATTGTTGGCTCAACGGTGGATACAACCGGTGATGTTGATGTAATTGCACGCTCTTTCGAGTCGATTAAAGTGACGGCTGTTTCAGGTGGCTTGAGTGTGGGTGGTATTGTTGGCGCGGTTTCAGCGATGACTGTGACCTCCGATACATCGGCTTGGATTGGTAGTTACACCGATAGTGGTTTTGGGGTTACGCATTCGAATGTTGATGCTGGCGATGCTGTTAAGGTGATTTCGAATAATAGGGTCGACCTTAATCAAAATTCAGACGGTTTAGTCGGTGCTGCAAGTATTACCGGTGTCGGTATGGGTGCTTCGGTTGAGGTGGTCACTATCCTCAATAACTCTACAGCTTATATCGGTGACAATGCAGTCGTTAATTCGGTTAATGGTGTTGATGTTAAGTCTGATTCGGATCGCAATCTAAACTCTGATGTTGTCGCGTTTCAAGGTGGTGGCATTAGTATATCAGGCAGTGTATCGGTACTGAATGTTGGTGCGGGCATGCGTAATAATAGTGAAGCCGATCAATCGACCAGCGCTTTGCAATCAACGCTTAATAGCGTGCTTAACTGGGCCTTTGATAACGGCACGAATTATAATTATCAAGCCGGTGTAGCAGGTATTTTTGTTCGCTCGTTTGATTCATTTGTTTCAATGGTTTTTGACCTTGATATTCTTGAAGTAGGCGGTACTGCAGCCTACATCGGTGCGAACGCGACCGTTACAGCAACTAACGGTGATATTGAGGTGGTTGCCACCGAGACCGTTGACATAAAAGCCAATAATGCTTTTGCTGCCTTAACTGCGGGTGCAGGCTTTGGTGGCGGTGTGGTCGCCGTATCTTTAAGCAGTGAAACAAAAGCGTATATTGCTGCTGGTGCTACTGTAAACGCATCGGATGATGTAAAGATTTCTGCGGAATACACTAATAATATTGATGCTCAAGCTTACGGTGGCGCAGCGGGTGCTGGGGTAGGGATTGGTGCTCAGGTTGCAGTGGTTGATGATACCAGTAAGCAGTTGGCTTTTACTGGTAATGCGTTAAGTGATAGTTCGGGTGCTAACATTATTGCTGCGGGCGATATTGATATTAATGCTAAGGCGACGCGTAATATTGATGCGCAAGCAAAGGGTATTACTGTAGCGGCTTTTGCAGCAGGTGCCGCTATCGGCAGTGTTGATGTGGCTGGCGAAACAAAGGCCTACCTTGGTCGGCACTCGCAAGTTGATGGTTCATCTGCCTCTAGTGGTGCGCTTTCATCGTTAGATATTAGCGCCGAGTCTGTCTTTGATGCGGATGTTGATGTTTGGACAGTTGCCGGTGGTATTGGTGCGGGTACGGGTAATGACGCAAAAGTGAATTACTCACCGAAAATTCATGCGTATATTGACGAAGGCAGTAATGTTGATATTACTGGTCACCTTGCGATAGACGCTAAAGCAACGCCTTATGTGAATGTAAAAATAACCGGTGTTGTCGCGGGCGGTTTCACCGTTGGCGTATCGTTGGTTGATGTCGTTATTGAACCAGATCTAATTGCCAAAATTGGCGGTACCGGTGGTGGCGAAAGTAAGCGCGTTGAGGTTGACGCTAAGTCGATTTCAGTGACGGCTAAAAATATCATTGGCTCAAATGGCTATACGGCTGATACAGAAAGTACGTCGGCATCGGTAGGCTTTTTATTGGGTGTTGATGCTGCGGTGAATAAAATCACCAATAAGACCAGCACTTATGCACGCATTGGTGACTATGCCTCTATTACCACAACGCATGCCGTTAAAGTGCTTGCTGAAAACGATACGAAACATCGCGCTAAATCCGGTGGTGGCGCCGGTAGTTTGATGGCGGCGGTGGGTGTTGGGCATGCTGAAATTAATACAGCAACCGATACGCAGGCGCACTTAGGTTCAACACCTAAGATCAATGCTGGCAGCTTAGATATTCAAGCGTTAAGTCATAATAATAATTTTGTAGATTTGGTCACTGGCTCGGTCGGTCTTTTGTTTAGTGGTGCGGGTGTCAAAGCTAAAACATCGGATAGATCTAAGGCGAAAGCCGTATTGGCGGGTGGTTCATCAGCGACTAGAAACGTGACATTAACAGGCTCGCTTGGTGCGAATGATGGGCGCTCGGGTGGCTTTGTTCTTAAGTCAGAAAATATCGCTGAATTTGATCATAAAGTTTTAGTGTTCTCTGGCGGAATGCTAGCGGGTACAGGTGCCGATGTTGATCATTTTATTGAGTTAGAGACACTGTCGAATGTCGGTAACAATGCAATTATTAATGCTACTGATATGAGTATTACTGCGGATACAGAGGTCAAGAAAAATCTTCACTCGGGTAAAAATCTCGATGGTTATGCTATTGCTGGCATTGCTGGCGCTAGTAGTAATACAACGATTGGTTTAGATGTCGACACACAAGTGACTATTAATGATGGTGCGAAATTAACGGTTTCTGGTAACAAATCAGCGCCTGGCGCAGTTAACCTTCATACCGTAAATAAATATATTATTGATGATGAGTCGCTGTTTGTTGCGGCGGGTGGTCTAGCGGGTGTCGGTTCTTATACTGATATTGTTACGAATAAAAATATTTCTAAAGTGACCGTGGGTGACGCAGATATTAAGTCGATTGGTGAGGTGCATATTACCGCTAGAGGCAATGCGGATATTGATGCAACGGTTTATACCGAGTCGCATGGCGTTGGCACACTTTCTATTGGTCGCTCGCTAGTATCTATTAATCCAGAAAATATGGTTATTTTTAAAAGCGGTGCGCTGGTTGAATCAGCCGGCGATTTTAGAACCTCAGCGGGTATATCCGCGAGTAGTGATTGGTTTTCTCAAAGAGATGCCTATGATGTTAATGCTAAGCTAACGAACTTTTCGGCTAGTTTAATTCCTATTGACGACCTCGAGGCGGATATAAAGCTCGATCAAAAAAACAGCGTGACTATTGAAAAAAATGCAGTGGTTAATGTGGGTGGTATTGCTCGCATTTATGCCGAAGATTTGGGTACAGGCAATGTGGTTGCTGTTTCAGATAGTACTAACTGGGCATCTGCGTTAAATGATTTAGTGAGCGGCACAACATTGACTGGCGGAACGGCGAGTTCTGGTGGTCAAGGTACAGTGACGATTGACGGAGAAGTGCATACCGGATTGAATCGCAATGTTGGTTTGAATCTTACACGTGGTGCCAATAATGTATTGACCCATTCGGGTGGACTCACTTTCTCAACGGGCATAGCACAAAAAATACCTGCGTTGAAAAAAGACCTTGCCTTCGCTAAAAAAATGCAACAAGACTACCCCGGCAGCCAGAACATTCAAGATTTTTATTCTGCTGAAGAAACGCGTATAGAAAACGAATTAAAGGCGCAGGGGCTATGGGATAATTTAAGTTCTTCTGCCGAAAGTAAATCCGTACAAACGGTAACGGTTGATAAGGTCCTAGCTCAGGCAGGGTATATTGATATTATTGCTGATGCGCTGGTTAGCGGCAGCGACAGTGGTGTCTTAGATGCTCCGGGGGATGCCAGTGTTGCTATTATCAACGATAGTGGTGCCTTCTTAGTTATTAATGGTATTGAAATACCTGACACTGTCGGTGGTGTGCGTTTTAACAGTGTTGAAGTCAACTCTAATGCCGAAATAACGGCTAAAAATAATATCACTTATAAGGCGGGTGATAAGAAAACAATTGAAGTTTTTGTTGACCCAATTACTGATGAATGGTCGCTAAGAATAGAAAGTAATACTGAGTCTGTTCAAGGTGACGTAGTTACTGCTAATTTTAAAACCATTACCGACAATACTACTTCGAATCAGCCAATCATAACCATTATAAATACAGCGGCTATTGGTCGATGGATTCAGCCTGATCTGACCATTCGCGGCGAGCTGCTTAATTACCGTGGTGATATTAATATTTCTAATACCGATAATAATGGTAAAGGCAGTATATATATTGAGGCCGCGGTGTCGGCGAAGAATTTGCAAGTAACTGCTGGTGGCACGCTGAGTGTTCAAGGGGCGACGAAATTCCAGACCGGCAGCGAAGGGTATTCAATCATTAACCCGTTAACCACTGCGGCGCCAAACGGTGAATTTGGTTCGTCATCGGCGAATGACAGTAAAACTAATAGTCAGATTGCTGGTATCTTAGCCGCCAGTTCTCAGGATAATTTAGTGATTGCTGATCGCATTGTTATTGAAGCGACGGATGTTAATTTAAACGGTATTCTGCAAAGTGGTCAGGCATTAAAGTCACTGACGTTAAGTCAATCTAAGCTCAATCAGTTCAAATCAGAACTCAATGGACGCACCGGTAGGGTTTGGATGTCAGAACTGGGACAAGCCAATTATGATGTGAACGGTGACGGTTCAATTAACAGCTCAGATAGAATGCGTAAGAGTCTGTTTGATGGCTTTAATGTTTTTTATCACACTGGCAATGGTGGCTCGATCGAAGTCGATGATGTTGCTATTTCTGGTGGTTATATTGATATCACTGGCCGTATTCTCAATACAGGTGCTGGCGAGATTAAAGTGCTGGGCGGTTATGGTGATATCCGTATTACCAACAATACGAATCTTAAAGTGATTGTTAACCGAGTTGATAACTCAAGTCG
>JABIQF010000242.1 GCA_018668095.1 Cellvibrionales bacterium | reverse complement strand
CTTTAATTTTTAGTGTTAACTGCTCGTTTAAATCGTCCGCACCTGTACTCAATTCTTCATTCAAACCTGCACTCAAAGAAGATACAACCAATTTAAAAGCATTGGCCTTATGCGCACCGCGACGTAATTTTTTAGCATGACGACAAACAGTCAACAACTTAATATATGAGCCCGAGCCGTTATCACTATCAGCTTGCTCAGCTAAACTCTGCCAATCTAGTTGGTCACCGCCGGGCAAATAAACACTAAACCACTGTCGCGTTACTGCCCACTTATCTTTTAATCCGGAATAACCTACATCCATTGATTTACAGCTCGCTAAAGCCGCAATTTTATCTCTTACCGCTAAGGTCGTTAACGCACGCTTTTCAATATGTAAGAAAACATGCTCGCCCTCACCACTAGGCTCAAAGCCAAGTAACTCGTCAACAAAAAAATCTTCGGGAATCGCTTTAATTTTTCCTGTTGCGACAGGACCGCCATAGGCATAAGCAAGGTGTTCTGTATTGGTTGACACGTTTATGCATTAACCTCATCACTACGACAAAGCAGCACAGTGGCATAACAAGCAATGCCTTCTTCTCTTCCAGTAAAACCTAACAGTTCAGTCGTGGTCGCTTTAACGCTAATAGCATCAATCGATACACCTGCATCGGCAGCAATATTTTCACGCATAGGTAAAATATGATTCGCCATTTTAGGTCGCTCTGCGACAATGGTCATATCGGCATTCGATAAACTGTAATTATGCTCGGCCAATAGAGCAACAACGTGCTCTAACAGCGTGCGTGATGATATATTTTGGTAACGTGAATCCGTATCAGGAAAATGCTTGCCAATATCCCCCAGCGCCAGAGCACCCAACATAGCATCGCATAAGGCATGAATCAGTACATCCCCATCGGAATGCGCTAACAGCGATTTTTCAAAAGGAATCTTTACACCGCCTAAGACCACAGAGGTATTGTCAGTCGTATCTAGCGGTGCGAAGGCATGAACATCGTAACCTTGACCAATTCGAATATTCATTATTTCTGAGCACTCACTATTAAATACATTTAAAACGGACGAGTATTATCAACTAGCTTAGAGATAAAAAAAACGTCGCCATTTGTAAATCATCAGTCGTCGTTATTTTTATATTTTGCTGCGTATTCTCAACCACCGCAACATCAGCGCCTAAACGCTCTACTGCCGAAGCCTCATCTGTCACTGTATCACCTACAGAAAAAGCCTTATTTAACGCCTCGCACAACAAACCATAGCGAACCATTTGTGGCGTTTGTGCTGCCCAAAGTTGGCGACGATCCAGCGTTGCTTTGATAACCGGCAAGCCATCGGTTTTGTTACCGCCGCTATTCGCGTTAGCAACCTGTTTAATCGTGTCATAAATGGGCGCAGCCAGTATTGCAGCTACATCAGTATCGGTTACGGCATCGCGTAAACGATGCAAAGAAGCAACCGTCACTAACGGTCTAGCAATATCGTGCACCATCACCCAATCGTCTTTTTTAGCACGACTCGATAATGCCTTTAAGCCGTTTAAAACCGATTCAGCACGCGAAGCACCCCCATCCACGCGCTCAACTAAAGGCAAAGCTGCAGCAGCTAATGCATCAAAATAATTATCCGCGGGGTTAACCGCAACAATAATGGCGGCAAATAAGCCTGAAGAATCGAGTGTATTGAGCGATCGTTCAGCAATAAGCTGTCCAGCTAAAGGAAGGTATTGTTTGGGCCTATCAGCCGCAAAGCGAGTACCGATTCCAGCGGCGGGAACCACAGCCCAAATCGTTGGCTGGCTCACAATAACGGGCTCACAATATTTAGGGTGTCTCGTCGACGACGAGATAGAAGGTTTCACCAGGTTTGACCATACCGAGCTCTTCTCGAGCACGGGCTTCAACTTCATCAAGACCGGTTTTTAAGGCTTTAACTTCAGCAGCTAATTGCTCATTATTTTGCTGCATAAAACGATTTTTTTCTTTTTGCTCTGCCACTTTAAGCGACAGTGAGTGAGTTTCAGCAAGACTGCCTTCACCCACCCACAATCGGTATTGCAGGACTAACAGCATAACAATCAATAGACCAATCACCAGCTTTAATAATGTATCACCGGCGCTGCTAGATTCACTGATTGCTGTTTTATTCGATGCTACCATCGATTAATTACCCTGCACTGACACAACACATTTCCAACCTTATACTTTAAATTCTGAACGTCCATTATAAGCGGCTTTAGCGCCTAATTCAGATTCAATGCGCAATAAACGGTTGTATTTTGCCACACGATCCGAGCGACATAATGAACCTGTTTTAATTTGACCCGCTGCTGTAGCAACCGCTAAATCAGCAATCGTAGTATCTTCCGTCTCACCTGAACGGTGCGAAATAACTACCGTATAACCGGCATCTTTAGCCATTTTAATGGCATCAAGCGTCTCACTTAATGAGCCTATTTGATTGAATTTAATCAAGATTGAGTTAGCAATCTTCTCATCGATGCCGCGCTGTAATATTGCAGTGTTAGTCACGAACAAATCATCACCCACTAGCTGAACACGATCACCGACTTTTTGAGTTAAATCAGCCCAACCTTCCCAATCGCTTTCGTCCATACCGTCTTCAATAGAAATAATCGGATATTGGTCGCTAAGATCTGCAAGAAAATCAGCAAAGCCTGAAGCGTTAAACACTTTACCTTCGCCTGACAAATTGTATTCGCCATTTTTATAAAATTCTGACGCAGCACAATCTAACGCTAACGTAACCTCACTACCAAGCTTGTAACCAGCATTGGCAACTGCTTCTGAGATAAGCGACAAAGCTGCAGCGTTAGATTCTAAATTAGGTGCAAATCCACCTTCATCACCCACGGCTGTATTGAGACCGCGTTCATTTAAAACCGCTTTTAATGCATGAAAAATTTCCGCACCGCACTGTAATGCTTCAGCAAACGTTTTTGCTGCAACCGGCTGCACCATAAATTCTTGAATATCAACATTGTTATCAGCATGTTCGCCGCCGTTAACAATATTCATCATTGGCACAGGCATTGAGTAAACACCTGGTGTGCCATTTACATTAGCAATATGCTCATATAAAGGGATACCAGCATCTGCAGCAGCTGCTTTAGCCGCGGCTAGAGATACAGCCAAAATAGCATTCGCGCCCAACTCACCTTTATTATCAGTGCCATCCAAATCAATCATAATTTGGTCAAGCTCGCGCTGATTAGCCGCATCTTTACCTAATAATACAGGCTGTATTTTGTCATTAATATTAGCAACGGCAGTCAAAACGCCTTTACCTAAATAGCGACTTTTATCACCATCACGTAATTCTAAGGCTTCTCTTGAGCCAGTTGATGCACCCGATGGTGCGCAAGCCTGCCCACGAACACCTGATTCAAGTAACACTTCTGCTTCAACAGTAGGATTACCGCGCGAGTCCAACACTTCTAGCGCTGTTACTGCTTTTATTAACGACATACTTAAACTCCATAAAACTAAAAGCCCTCTTAGAGGGCATTATTAAAAAATGATTAAAAAAATTTGATGAAAAACGGTTAAGCAATTTCTAGCGGGTCAAAACTTTTCACTAAAGTATCAACGGCTTTCATTTGCTCTAAAAAGGGCTTTAACTGCTTAAGCGGAAGCGCACAAGGACCGTCACACTTCGCATTATCAGGATCTGGATGCGCTTCAAGAAACAAGCCACCTAACGATTGAGACATACCCGCCTTACCTAATTGAACGACTTGCTGGCGACGACCACCGGCAGAATCACTGCGACCACCAGGCATTTGTAAGGCATGCGTTACGTCAAAAATAACAGGGTAAGCAAACTCTTTCATGATGCTAAAGCCAAGCATATCAACCACTAAATTATTGTAACCGAAGCTGCTGCCTCGCTCGCACAACATCAGTTGATCATTACCGGCCTCTTGGCATTTTTGCAAAATATGCTGCATTTCACGAGGCGCTAAAAACTGCGCTTTTTTAATATTAATTGCGGCGCCTGTTTTTGCCATTGCTACCACTAAATCGGTTTGACGAGACAAAAATGCTGGCAGCTGAATTACATCAGCAACACTGGCCACTTCTAGTGCCTGTCCTGGCTCATGTACATCAGTAATCACCGGCACATTAAAAGTATCTTTAACGGCTTGAAGAATCTCTAAACCCTTTTCAACACCGGGGCCACGAAAAGAATGCATAGACGAGCGATTAGCTTTATCAAATGACCCTTTAAACACATAAGGAATATCTAAGGCTTTACAGACTTCAACATACTGGCCGGCAATCTCTATAGCCAAGTCTTTAGACTCGAGCACATTCATACCGCCAAATAAAACAAAAGGACGATCATTGGCTACCGAAATATCGCCTACCTGAATAGTTTTTTGCGCGGGTAATGTTGATGACATAGCGTTCTCTTTTTATGGGGTGAAAAATCACCCCTATACAATAGATAATAAAATCGAAACTTAAGCTTTAGCGAAAGTAATTGCTGCATTAATAAAGCCACTGAAAAGTGGGTGGCCATCACGCGGCGTTGAATTAAACTCAGGGTGAAATTGACAAGCAACAAACCATGGATGCTCAGCGACTTCTACCACTTCAACTAATTGCTTATCTTGAGACCAACCCGCAATACGTAAGCCTGATGCTTGCAAGCGCTCAACATAATTATCATTCACTTCATAGCGGTGACGATGACGTTCTGCGATTTCATCAGCGGCATAAGTAGTATGCGCTAATGAGCCTTCAACTAACTGACACAGCTGAGAACCTAAACGCATGCTGCCGCCAAGGTCTTCATCATTACCGCGCGATTTTTGGCTGCCATCTTCATCAAGCCACTCAGTGATTAACGCAATAACAGGATGTTCAGCTTCAGCGTTAAATTCTGTACTGTGCGCACCGGCTAGAGCAGTAACATTTCGTGCGTATTCAATAACTGCAACTTGCATACCTAGACAAATACCGAGGTAAGGGACTTTGTTTTCACGCGCATACTGAACAGCGAGAATTTTACCTTCAACGCCACGCTCACCAAAACCACCAGGCACTAAAATAGCATGGACATCTTTTAAGGCATCGAGACCATC
The DNA here is from genome assembly GCA_018668095.1 of Cellvibrionales bacterium. Classification (GTDB taxonomy): domain Bacteria; phylum Pseudomonadota; class Gammaproteobacteria; order Pseudomonadales; family UBA7434; genus UBA7434. Next base: position 4,666 of record JABIQF010000242.1, on the reverse strand, counting down.
AGTTTCAAGGTCTTCTGAATCAATATACTTCACTTTCACTTTTGTCTTAGCACCAATGCCGGCATGCTTTAAGGCTTCATTCAATGATTTATAAGCATCAAGTAAGTCAGTGTACTTACCGACCATAGCTATTTTAATTTCACGCGTGGAATTAAGCTCACCATCAATAACGGCTTCCCACTCAGACAAATCGGCAACCTTACAACCCAAACCTAAACGCTGAACAACATATTCATCAAGGCCTTTTTTATTCAACATAATCGGCGCGCGATAAATCGTATCAGCGTCGGGTAAAGAAATAACGGCACGTTCTTCAACATTCGTAAACAAGGCAATTTTCTTGCGGGCGCTAGCGCTAATTTCAACTTCAGAGCGGCAAATTAAGACATCTGGCTGTAAGCCGATAGAACGAAGTTCTTTAACGGAATGCTGTGTAGGCTTAGTTTTTGTTTCGCCTGCCGTTGCAATATAAGGCACTAATGTTAAGTGAATGAGCAACGAGCGCTGCATACCTAACTCAACTTTTAATTGTCGCGCTGCTTCTAAAAATGGCAGTGATTCGATATCACCTACGGTGCCACCAATTTCAACTAACACAACATCATAGCCTTCGCCGCAAGCGAGCACACGTCGTTTAATTTCATCAGTAATATGCGGAATAACTTGAACTGTGCCGCCGAGGTAATCACCACGTCGTTCTTTACGGATAACCGCTTCATAAACACGACCAGAAGTGAAGTTATTACGCTTCATCATTTTGGTACGCAAAAAGCGCTCGTAGTGACCTAAATCGAGATCTGTCTCTGCACCATCTTCAGTAACAAATACTTCACCGTGTTGAAATGGACTCATCGTGCCGGGATCGACATTAATATAGGGGTCTAACTTCATCATTGTCACTTTTAAGTCTCTAGACTCAAGAATGGCTGCTAAAGAAGCTGATGCAATGCCTTTACCTAAGGAAGAAACAACACCGCCGGTGACGAAGATATATCTCGTCATTGATGATTCACTCATAAATACTCTCTACACCGCTCAATTATGAGTCGACAATTGATAAAAATAGCTGTCATTAACTGAACAGCCGAAAAATTGACCACCTAAAGGGTCAATATTACAAATATTTGAAGTGTGGGATGGCAAGAAGGAGCCAGTCACAGCCAGTCACAGATGGGAGCGCAGTTTATCAGAATGACTATGGTGGGACAAACCGCCAAAAGGTGATTTTTTCGATTATTCAGCGCTATTAACGCCAATTATTTGATGCTGCAAGCCTCTGACTTCCGATCCTAGGGATCGAACCGCAGCAGGTCTATAAAGAGGGACAAGCTAGAGGTCAAAATCATCTAGCTCATCGACATCATCGGCTGGAGCGCTATCGGCATAATAGCGCGATGATTGAATCATTGAGGGCTCTATTGCCGACGCCAATAAGCGATCAATATCGGCTGATACCTTAGCCGCCAACCACAATTCCTGATCACGAGCTGCCGACAACTTTAAAGACTCGCCCCACACCAGTAAATGACGCGTATTAATCACCCTATGGGCAGAACTTTTAGCCCACTCTCTTGAGATTCGCATTCCCAGAGAATACATCTGCTCGGTGATCAATTGGCGCTGGGCATCATCCTCTATTCCCATTAAAACGCGCTCGGTCAACCAATCCCAACCTTCGGGATAAAAAGTCCAACCTTGATAAAAACGTCGAATCCATCGCATATAGTTATCGGCTGACTGCACAGCCTGATTATCAAGCTCGGCTGCATAAGCCGCCTCAAAGGTTGATTCTGGCGGCCAAGATGACTGCCATTGCTCTGCCCGCTCAGGCACTGCCGCACAAGCCCCTAAAAGCAATACAAAACTGATTAAAATCAGGTGTTTACCCATTCTACTCACACTGTTTAGCTTGTTTATCATGCTTATTTTTTACCACGCCTGCCATACTTATTTATCATCAATTGATTCTATCTGTACCCATTTATGCAAAGCCTAGCGTATATCCACACTATCGTCACATCAAAGAGCATCGTCACATTAAAGAGCATCATCACATTAAAGAGCATCGTTACATTAAAGAATATCAAAGCAAGTTAATTTGTTCAGGCTTCTGATCTTGCCCATCCAAAGAGCTGAGATTAGACACGCTCACCCCTAATAACCTCACCCTTCTAGATCCCGCCTCAGTTTTATCTAATAACTGAGGCAGTCGGCGTAAAATCACATCTATAGAATGAAAAACATCTTGCTCAGAATGGCTGCGAGTTACTTGTTGAAAGTTATCAAATTTTACTTTTAACGTTATCGTCTTAGCGGCTAATTTTTTCTTTTGTAAAATACCGACTACTTTTTCAGCTAATAGCTGCAAGCGCGCCAGCATATCTTCGGTCGCAACTAAATCCGTATTAAATGTTGTCTCTGCGCCTATCGACTTCCTTGTGCGATTATTATGGACTTGCCGCTCATCTTCGCCGCGCACAATGCCGTAGTAATAAACGCCCATACGGCCAAAGTACTTTTGCAACCGCGACTGACTCCACTGCTTTAAATCGTAACCACACTCTATACCTAACGCTTTCATCTTTTGTTCAGTCGCCTTGCCTATGCCATGGAATTTACGAATGGCCAGCGACTCCAGCAAAGCCTCTGCCGCCGACGGTAGCACCACAAACAAGCCGTTAGGCTTATCCATATCGGAGGCAATTTTGGCCAAAAATTTATTATAAGAAATGCCCGCCGAAGCAGTTAAACCGGTCTCTTGCTTCACTTGCTCTTTAATCGCTTTTGCAATCAACGTTGCCGAACCAGAAAATAGCGTCGAACCGGTGACATCAAGATAGGCCTCATCTAAAGACAGCGGCTCAACTAAGTCGGTGTATTGAAGAAAAATGGCTTGAATAATAGAAGATGCCTCTCGATAAGCCTCAAACCTTGGTTTAACAAAAATAGCCTCTGGACATAACTGCTGAGCCTTAGCTGCCGACATGGCCGATCGAATACCAAACTTTCTGGCCTCGTAACTGCATGCTGCCACCACACCGCGGTTTTGCGGATCACCACCCACAATTAATGGCTGACCTTGATAAGCGGGAAAATCACGCTGCTCAACCGAAGCAAAAAACGCATCCATATCAACATGAATGATTTTACGCTGAGGCGCTATCTCATTCGTTGCATCGCTTTTTGTAGTAATCGGTTGCTCAGGCATTTTTTTATTCTAAAGGGTCATGACGGCGAGGTGAAGCATTAACCGCCAATGGTTACTACAAAAAAGACTGACGCAAAAAATACCGATTATGCTGATACTCATCTACAATCATTAACATTCAGACTAACATCACCATAAAGGACATCCCCTTTGAGTACAGCACCCAGTAATTACGGCATTCTTAATAAAGCGCTCATCACCTTAATTGCCATGTTAGGTTATGGCGGCTGGGCCTTTTATAGCAATGTACCCGCTAACGGCGATATTGAGCTGCAAGCTATTGCCCTGCGGGCGGGGATCATTCAAGGAGGCTATTCAGGTATTCTGACGCTAACACAAATGATTTTGCTGCAAGCTGTGCTTAAGCATCTTAATCAACGCCTTACTATTAATCTTAATATGATCGCCACAATAACGATTGCGAGTGCATTACAGTATGCCATTATTATTCCTGTTCATTTAGCGAATGACACTCCGAATATTTTAATGACATTGCTACCGGGCTTTGTTATTGGTACTGGTTTTAGCTTTGGTTATTTATTGTCGATTAAAAATAAATATTATTAACCAGAGAGTGGCCCGAAAGCTAGGGTCTAGATCTTTGAGCTCTATCTGATAGAGTTTTTATATTCTGGTTTTTTATACTTTTTTTAAAGTTTTAAGTTCAAGGTCGTCGGGGGTGGCCCGACATGCCAGTCACTTTGTGATTCGCTACGCTCACCCTACGGGGCGCCCTTCAGGCGCTGCGCAAACTACGCTGTGTCTACAGCAACAAAAAGTAACCAAAAAATGCCGCAACCTTAACGGCGAAGCTTGAGCACGACGGGTGCATCTCGAAGAGTTTTCTGTCCAGCAGTTTCAGAGGGCTTATCGCCAAGCGGTATAGGGGGTACTTTTTTTGTGTTGCACGTGTATCAGGTTTTACGTCTGAGTTTACCTTTTAGCGAAATAATAGTTCGCTTATTTATAATCCTTTGTTTATCTCTAACTCTTTCATTCTCTACCCCACACCACGCTCAATAATTTTTTAGGGGTAAAAAATCCTTCTTCTGAGCTGCAGGTTTTCATTCTTTTTTTCTGCTCTTCTCTCTTCTCTCTTCTCTTTTCTATCTTGAGCGGCATGCGGAGCTCAATAGTAAAAAACGGCCGTGAGGCACGATTTTTACTTGTTCTAAAATAAAAGAAGCCTACTGAACTTGTTCGCTGTAGCCTCATTGTGTTTTGAAAAGTCTGAGGCGTCAGAGTGATATTGGCTGGATGCGAGCTCAGATATTGACGAACAATCAGGTCGAGTGAAAATAGTTTACGTAAGTACAGCTTAGATGTACTGGATAAAACAACCCCAAAGGGAATAGGTTATCTCGGGATCAAACTTCGTCAGTTTGCGGCATTTTTTGGTTACTTTTTGTTGCTGTAGACAAAAAGTGACTGGCTGTCGGGCCACCCCCGACGACCTTG